>NZ_JBXVVE010000004.1:0-288936 GCF_057219325.1 Polaribacter sp. YIW18
CGTTGGAGATGACAACGTTGATAGGCTATAGGTGTAAAGGCAGTAATGTCATAGCCGAGTAGTACTAATAACCCATAGACTTATGTACGCTTCCCGAGCTTCGGCTCGGGAGACACTCTTTTTTTCTTGTACTGAACTTGTTTTAGTATCTAATGAAACTTACAATATTATTTTACCATATGTTAACTTATTGCAAGCCTAGCTTGCAGTTGTTAGCTTTTAGTCTTTAGACGTTAGTTTTTTACTAACGACTATCAACCAATAACTAATAACCAAATTCTTAGGGTGGTTATAGCATTGGGGCTCACCTCTTCCCATACCGAACAGAGAAGTTAAGCCCAATAGCGCCGATGGTACTGCATTTTTGTGGGAGAGTAGGTCGCTGCCTTTCTTTAAGTTTCTGACTTATCAGAAATTACAAAACCTCATATCATACGATATGAGGTTTTTTTTTTAAACTCCTTTTTAGTTTTTGTTATCGTAGCTTTATTATATACATTAGTATAATTAAATTAAGTATTTAAAATATATTGATTTATTTTCGTTACTATTATAATACTTTGTTTCTTTGTTATAGGTTTATGAAATTACCTTTATTTTTTCTGTTTATAAGTATTCTTTTTATTTTTCCTACAAATGGACAAGTTGGAGGGGAACAGGCTTACCAGTTTTTAAATGTTTCTACTTCTGCAAGACAAATTGCTTTAGGAGGTAAAACAATTAGTATTAAAGATGATATTAATCAACCTATTTGGAATCCTTCTTTTATAAATAGTAATTTAGATAGAAAATTGTCTGTAAATTACTCTAGTTATTTAGCAGGAATCAATATTGGATCTATTTCTTATGCAAGAGAAATATCTAGAAGATTTGGTACCATTCACGCTAATATAAAATATTTGAATTATGGTTCTTTAATAGGTGCTGATGCACAAGGAAACGAAACAGGTAGTTTTAGTGCAAATGATATTGCTTTATCCGTTGGTTATGCTTATAATTTACCAAATACTAATTTTTATTTTGGAACTAATTTAAAGTTAATTACTTCTACAATTAGTAATTTTAATTCTACAGGTGTAGCGTTAGATTTTGCATTATTATATTCTAACCCATTTAAACCTTTTTCTGTTACTTTAGTTGCTAGAAATATTGGTACACAGATTACCTCTTATCATACAGTGAAAGAAAAATTTCCATTAGAAATTTCTTTAGGTGGAAGTTATCAGCTACTGTATGTTCCTTTAAAATGGTATTTTACATTAGATAATTTACAAAAATGGGATGTTTCAGTACCTAATCCTTCAGAACAAATAACAGATTTACAAGGTAATGTAACATCAGAAAAAATAGGATTTATTAATAATACATTAAGACATTTGGTAATTGGTGCCGAATTATTTCCAGAAAAACTTATAAATATTAGAATGGGCTATAATTTTAGAAGAGCTGCAGAATTAAAGTTACAAAATGCAAGAACTTTTAGTGGCATTTCTTTTGGATTTGGTATAAAAATGAATAGATTTAAATTTAACTATGCAAATTCTAGATTTCATGCTGCTTCAAATGTAAGCACATTTAGTTTAGAAATTGATTTAGATAGTAGAAGAAGATAATATGAATAAAAAAATAACGATTGCTATAGACGGGTTTTCATCAACTGGAAAAAGTACTATTGCTAAATTAATTGCAAAAAAATACAATTTTATTTATGTAGATACTGGTGCTATGTATAGAGCTGTTACTTTATATGCATTAGAAAATAACTTTATTGGATCTGATTTTTTTAATGTAGATTCATTGGTTTCAAACCTTAAAAAGATCTCTCTTAAGTTTATTTTTAATGAACATTTAAGTTTTGCAGAAATGTACTTAAATGATATAAATGTTGAAAAAGAAATTAGAAGTCTTAAAGTTTCTCAATTTGTAAGTAAAATTGCTGAAATTACTGCAGTTAGAAAAAAACTTGTTTTAGAACAACAAAAAATGGGAGAAAATGGTGGTATAGTAATGGACGGAAGAGACATTGGAACCGTTGTTTTTCCTAATGCAGATATAAAGTTATTTATGACTGCATCTGCTGATAAAAGAGCTACAAGACGTTACAAAGAGCTTATAGATAGAGGAGATAATGTTAGTTTTAAAGACATTTTATTTAATGTTCAAGAAAGAGATCGTATAGATTCTACTAGAAAAGATTCGCCATTAGTAATGGCAGAAGATGCTATTGAGTTTGATAATTCTGATATGGGAATTGATGAGCAATTTGAAAGAATTTGTATTTTAATTGACAAAAAAATATCTTAAATCGAATTAGATACAAACAGATTAAACCTTTCACCGAGCCTCAAACAGGCTATTTATTTGAAATCTTTTTTGATTTTTCTTTAAAAAGACTGAGGACTGAAAGCAAGATAAAGTTTTGATAAAACTAGCTAAACAATTTTATTATGTTAAGGAATCTGCAAATATTTATGGGTTTGTAAAGAAATTTTCCATTTTGGATTTTTCATTACATACTCAACAATTTGCTCTGTTATTTTTTCTTTTTTACTCCATTCTGGTTGCAAAAAAAGTTGACATTTTCTGCCTACCTTTACTGCTTCTTGTTCTGCAAAATCAAAATCAGATTTGTTATGAATAATCATTTTTAATTCATCTGCTTCTTTGTAAACTTCATCTAAAGGTAACTTTGTTTTTTTAGGAGAAAGACAAAACCAATCCCATTTTCCAGAGAAAGAGTAAGCACCAGAAGTTTCTATATGGGTTTTTATGTTGTTTTTTTGAAGTAATTCTGTAATATAATCCATAGACCACATTAGTGGCTCACCACCAGTAATAACCACAGTATTTGCATATTTTTTAACATTTTCTACAATGGTGTCTGCCAAAGTTGGTGGGTGCAAATCTGCATTCCAACTCTCTTTTACATCACACCAATGGCAACCAACATCGCAACCACCAACTCTAATAAAATAAGCAGCTGTACCTGTGTGAGAACCTTCACCTTGTATGGTGTAAAATTCTTCCATTAATGGCAACATTATTCCTTTATCTACTAAATCTTGTGTTTTTTTATCCATGCTTTACTTTCTTGCAGCAACTATTTAAATCTTAATTTGTGCAGCTCCAACCAAATAGATTGCAAAGGTAGTTCTTGCGGGTATATTATCCTTAAAAAAGTACGATAAATTACATTCGTTATAGAAAAATCATTATTATTTATTAGTAAAACTTTATGTTTTTCAACATCTTTAAAACTTAACTTATGTTGCTTTATACAGCTTCAATTTTTTTAAAGTTTGTTTTATTTCTGCTTCTGTTTTACCTTTAATTCTTTACATGTGGTATAATTTTTACCAATTTTTCTTTCAGAAAAACACAAATTATGAGATTTTTTTAAAAGTAAGTCTTTAAAAATCAAGTATTTTTTGTAAATTTGCACTCCTTTTTACGAGAACAGATAAAGAAAAGGAAACAAAGAAAATAATTTATAAAAACATCTCTTTGCGTTTTAATCGTTAATAATCTGTAAAACAAAAAGATACAAATTTAATTTAGACATATGTCTGAAGAAACAAAAAACACTGAAGAGCAGGTTGCTGCTACAGAAGTACAAGAAACAGCAACTCCTGCTGTAGAAGAAAAACAAGACCCAAAACAATTTTTAGCAGACTTTAACTGGCACAAATATGAGCAAGGTATAGAAGCTGTTGATGAAGCAAAGTTACAAGAGTTTGAAAAAGCTTTAGAAGGAACTGTAGGTTTTGTAAACGAGCGTGATGTAATCGAAGGAACTGTAATTAGAATTACAGATAGAGATGCAATTATAGATATCAACTCAAAATCAGAAGGAGTTATCTCTTTAAACGAATTTCGTTACAACCCAAATTTATCAGAAGGAGATACAGTAGAAGTATTAGTAGACAAAAGAGAAGATTCTTCTGGTCAATTAGTATTATCTCATAAAAAAGCAAGAGTAATTAAAGCTTGGGAGCGTGTAAACAACGCACATGAAACTGGTGAAGTAGTTAACGGTTTTGTTAAGTGTAGAACTAGAGGTGGTATGATTGTAGATGTTTTCGGTATCGAAGCATTTTTACCAGGTTCTCAAATTGATGTAAAACCAATTAGAGATTACGATCAGTATGTAGAAAAAACAATGGAATTTAAAGTTGTGAAAATCAACCACGAATTTAAAAACGTTGTAGTTTCTCATAAAGCTTTAATTGAAGCAGATATTGAATTACAGAAAAAAGAAATCATTGGCCAATTAGAAAAAGGACAAGTATTAGAAGGTGTTGTTAAAAACATTACTTCTTACGGTGTGTTTGTAGATTTAGGTGGTGTAGATGGTTTAGTACATATTACCGATTTATCTTGGTCTAGAATTAATCATCCTAATGAGGTTGTAGAATTAGACCAAAAATTAAACGTTGTTATTTTAGACTTTGATGATAACAAATCTAGAATTCAATTAGGTTTAAAACAATTATCTGCTCATCCTTGGGAAGCTTTAGATAACGAATTAAAAGTTGGCGATAAAGTAACAGGAGAAGTTGTTGTAATTGCAGATTATGGTGCATTTGTAGAAGTAGAACAAGGAGTAGAAGGTTTAATACACGTTTCTGAAATGTCTTGGTCTACACACTTACGTTCAGCTCAAGATTTCGTAAAAGTTGGAGATAAAGTAGAAGCACAAGTTTTAACTTTAGATAGAGAAGACCGTAAAATGTCTTTAGGTATGAAACAATTACACCCAGATCCTTGGACAGACATTACCACTAAATATCCAGTTGGCTCTACACACACAGGTACCGTAAGAAATTACACAAACTTTGGTGTATTTGTAGAATTAGAAGAAGGTATAGACGGTTTAGTGTATATTTCAGACTTATCTTGGACTAAGAAAATTAAGCACCCATCAGACTTTGTAACTGTTGGAGACCAATTAGAAGTACAAGTATTAGAGTTAGATGTAGAAAACAGAAAATTAAACTTAGGTCATAAGCAAACACAAGATAACCCTTGGGATGCACATGAAGCTACCTACACAATAGGTTCTACACACGAAGGTACTATTAAAGACAAGAACGATAAAGGAGCAGTGGTAACTTTTGTAGATGGCGTAGAAGGTTTTGCACCAACTCGTTTCTTAGAAAAAGAAGACGGTTCTAAATTAGGAAAAGGAGATACAGTAGACTTTATTGTAATGGAATTTTCTAAAGAATATAGAAGAGTTGTAGTTTCTCATACTTCAATCTTTAGAGAAGAAGAAAAGAGAAATATTAAAGCTGCTGCTAAAAAATCTGCAGATGCAGAAAAAACTACGTTAGGAGATATTGGAGGTTTAGCAGACTTAAAAAAGCAAATGGAAGCTGGCGCAAAAAAGAAAAAATAATTTTCTTCCAGTTGTCATTCCTGTGTAAACAGGAATCTAAATATCCAAAAAGCCGATACAATTTTGTATCGGCTTTTTTGTATTCTGAACTCGTTTCAGAATCTATAAATAACTAATAACTATAATTTGGGCGTTCCCTAAAGGTCGGGCTTTACGTACTCGCTTCACGCAAAAAAGCGTGAGAGCTCAAACAAACACTTCAATCCCTAACGCTCTTATTTAGAAACTAAAAGCAATTGAAACTTACTACTTGTTAATTTATTTTAAAGACTCATTTAATAGAATTATCTTTGTGAAATCGATAAAAAAAGACAACCAAAATAATGACATTAATAAAATCAATTTCAGGAATTAGAGGAACCATTGGAGGCAAAACAGCAGACAATTTAACACCAATAGACGCAGTAAAATTTGCATCTGCTTATGGTGCCTTTATTAAAGAAAGAAATAAAGGAAAAGAAAGTATTAAAGTTGTAATTGGTAGAGATGCACGTATTTCTGGTAAAATGATTTCGAGCTTGGTTGCTAATACTTTAGTTGGTTTAGGGATAGATGTTGTAGATTTAGGTTTATCAACCACCCCAACTGTAGAAGTGGCTGTACCCTTAGAAAAAGCAGATGGTGGTATTATTTTAACAGCATCTCACAACCCAAAACAATGGAATGCCTTAAAATTATTGAACGAAAAAGGAGAATTTCTAAATGGAGCAGAAGGAGAAAAAATTTTGGCACTAGCAGAAAGTGAAGATTTTGAATTTGCAGCAGTAGACGATTTAGGAGTTTATACTAAAGACACAACTTATTTACACAAACATATACAAGAAGTTTTAAATTTAGAATTAGTAGATGTAGAAGCTATTAAAAAAGCAAATTTTAAAGTAATTGTAGATGGTGTAAATTCTACAGGAGGTATTTTTATTCCAGCTTTGCTGAAAGAATTGAATGTAGAATGTGTAGAGTTATATTGTACCCCTAATGGGCAATTTCCACACAACCCAGAACCATTAAAAGAACATTTAACAGATATTTCTAATTTAGTTGTAAAAGAAAAAGCAGATTTTGGTATTGTTGTTGATCCAGATGTAGATAGATTGGCTTTAATTTCAGAAGACGGTTCTATGTTTGGAGAAGAATATACTTTAGTAGCGTGTGCAGATTATGTGTTAGGTAAATTAGGAGGTGGAAACACCGTTTCTAACTTATCATCCTCTAGAGCATTAAGAGACGTTACCCAAAAACATGGAGGAACTTACTCTGCATCTGCAGTTGGTGAAGTAAACGTGGTTATCAAAATGAAAGAAACCAATACCGTAATTGGTGGAGAAGGTAATGGAGGAATCATTTACCCAGCTTCTCATTATGGAAGAGATTCTTTAGTGGGAGTTGCTTTATTTTTATCGCATTTAGCTCATAAAAAAATCTCTTGTAAAGCATTAAGAGATTCGTATCCAAGTTATTTTATGAGTAAAAATAAAATTACGTTAACACCAGCAATAGATGTAGATAGTATTTTAGAAACTATGGCGTCTAAATACGCTAATGAAGAAGTGAATACAATAGATGGTGTAAAAATAGATTTTGCAGATGAGTGGATTCATTTAAGAAAATCGAACACAGAACCTATTATTAGAATTTATACAGAAGCAAAATCGCAACAAGCTGCAGACGATTTGGCAAATAGATTTATTGCAGAAATAAAAGAACTTATTTAAACATTCTTATATGGATTTAGAAAAGTATTTTAATCAATTTAGAAAAAATATAGTCGGTATCAATCAAACTTTTACATCTCCTTATGGAGAGCAAAAATTAATGTATACAGATTGGACTGCCAGTGGTAGACTATATAGACCTATTGAAGGAAAAATGCTTGAAAAATTCGGTCCATTTGTAGCCAATACACATACAGAAACTTCTACTTCTGGTGCAGCTATGACTTTGGCTTATCACGAAGCTAGAAAGATTATAAAACGTCATGTAAATGCCAATGAAAATGATGTCTTAATCACCTCAGGTTCTGGTATGACAGGAGTTGTAAATAAATTTCAACGTATTTTAGGATTAAAAGTTACCGAAAATTTAAAAAACCATACAGCCATTCCAGAAGATATAAAGCCAATTGTATTTATATCTCATATGGAACATCACTCTAACCAGACCTCTTGGTTAGAAACCATTGCAGATGTAGTTGTTGTACCTTGTAATGATGACGGTTTAGTTTGTTTAAAAAACTTCGAAAATTGTATTAAGAAACACAAACATCGTAAAATTAAAATAGCTTCAATAACTTCTTGTTCTAATGTAACAGGCATAAAAACGGACTATCATAAAGTAGCAAAATTAATACACAGTTACAAGGGCTTGTGTTTTGTAGATTTTGCTTGTTGTGCACCTTATGTAGATATAAATATGCATCCAGAAAATGAGGATGAATATTTAGATGCTATTTTCTTTTCTCCCCATAAATTTTTAGGAGGTCCTGGTTCTTCAGGGGTTTTAATTTTCAACAAAAAATTATACAAAAATACCATTCCAGATAATCCTGGAGGTGGTACTGTAAGCTACACAAATCCTTGGGGACAACATGATTATTTTGATGATGTTGAAACTAGAGAAGATGGTGGTACCCCAGCTTTTTTACAAACCATTAGAGTTGCTTTGGCTATTCAATTAAAAGAAGAAATGGGAGTAGAAAATATAAAAAATAGAGAAAAAGAAATAAATAAGGTAATTTTTAAAACTTTAGAAAGTTTACCAGAAGTTAAAATTTTAGCTCCACAGCATAAAAATAGGCTAAGTATTTTTTCTTTCTACTTTACAAAATATCACTTTAATTTAGTGGTAAAATTATTAAATGATCGTTTTGGAATACAAACTAGAGGTGGATGTTCTTGTGCAGGAACTTATGGACATTTTTTACTGAATGTAGACCAAAAAACTTCTAACAAAATAAAAGATCAAATTTTGCATGGTTGTAATACTGAAAAACCTGGTTGGATTCGTTTGTCTGCGCATCCTACTATGACAAATAAAGAGTTAGATTTTATTTGCAGATCGTTAAAAGAATTAGCAAATAATATAGAAACTTGGGCTAAAGATTACGAGTATAACTCCATTAAAAATGATTATGCACACAAGTCTATTGCACCTGTTGAACATTTATTAGTTAAAAGCTGGTTTGGGTTGTAATTTATAGAAATTCCGCAGGAACATTATTGCTATGTTTAAATCTTTTATGAGACCATAAGTAGAATTCTGGTTGCTCTAAAATGTTTTTTTCTGTTAACTCGGTATAGCGATCTGTAACTTGATAATTTTCAAACTCTTTAGGTTGGTCTGTTATAAGCTGAAACTCCACTTCATAATGTCCTCTTTTTACTTTTTTGGCAACATAGTTTATTACTACCAAATCAAAACGTTTAGATAGCATTTCTGCACCTGTATGTACTGGAACTTTTATGTTAAAAAACTCTCGCCAATAATACGTTTTATGAGGTTGTGGAGATTGATCACTCAATAAAATATAAGCTCCTTTTTCTTTTTTAGAAAAGCGTTGTTTCATTCCCTTAATCATATCTGAGGTTTTGTAACCAATGACTCCAAATTTTTCTCTAGATTTTCTAACTGCTTTTTCAAAATATTTGTTGTTTAATTTGGTATAAGCACCCAATACATCAATATTTAAAACCAATGCCAAACTAGTTGACCACTCCCAATTTGCTTGATGTGCCCCTACTAAAGCAATATTTCTTCCTTCTTCTGCATATTTATTTACCAATTCTGGATTTTTATATGTGTACCTTTTTAAAATTTCTTTCTCAGAAATAGAAAACGCTTTTACACTTTCCATTAATAAATCCATTAAATGTTTAAAGAATTTTTTTCTGATACGTAGCAATTCTTGTTCAGGTTTATTGGGAAAAGCAAGTTTTAAATTTTCTAAAACAACTGTTTTTCTGTATCCAATTACATGATAAATCAAAAAGAAAAAAATATCAGATTTCATATATAAGATTCGCATAGGAAGTCTAGATAAAACCCAGATGATAGGATAGGTAATTGCAAAAACAATAAACTGCATAATCTAATTTTGTTCTTGCAAATATCGTATATAAATTTAAAACGAAAAGAGATATAGTAAACAGATTTTATTATGTTTGTGATATGATAGGAAATATAAATCAAGCAGTTTTGTTAATAATTGTAGCCAATGTTTTGGTTTCTATGAAAGGTTTTAGCGATTACTCTTTTTTAAATAAATATAAATTTCAAGTAAGTAGTATTTTATCTGGCGAAAAAATTAGAATGTTTACCTCTGGTTTTTTACATGTAGATTGGATTCACCTTGGGTTTAATATGTATACACTATACCTTTTTGGAAGCATTGTTGCAAACAGATTAGGGATGCCAAACTTTTTAATCATTTATTTTGCTAGCTTACTGTCAGGTAGTTTATACGCTTTAAAGTATCATAAAAAAGAACTTTATTACAGTGCTGTTGGTGCCTCTGGCGCAGTTTCTGGTATTGTTTATTCGTCTATTTTACTTTATCCAGGTATGAACTTATATTTATTTTTTATACCTATAGCCATACCTAGTTATATTTTTGGTTTAGGCTATTTGTTATATTCTATTTATGGTATGAAAAATAAAGTAGGTAATATAGGGCATGCAGCACACTTAGGTGGCGCTATGGGTGGCTTTGTGTTAACTTTAATTTTAAGTCCGTCTGTGTTTAATACCCATAAATTAATCATACTTCTTTTAGCAATTCCTATTCTTTTCTTACTAATTTTTGGCGATAAATTAAATAAAAACTAAATTTTGGGCATAAAAAAAGACCTTATTATTTCTAATAAAGTCTTTAGAGCGAAAGACCAGGTTCGAACTGGCGACATTCAGCTTGGAAGGCTGACGCTCTACCAACTGAGCTACTTTCGCATGGTAAAGAGCTACAAATATAAAATGTTTTTTAACTTCTGCAATGATTTTTTTTACAAAAAATAATCACTCTTTCGATTGCGCTTAAAATGAAATACTTAGTAGATATTTACGGAATTTTTTTTGGAATTTATATGTTTTTACTAACCACTAAATATTATTTTTTCTATTTAAAGCATAATCATATTCATTTAATTTTATAGGTGAATTTTGTACTATACTATTTTCTTTTTAAAAACGGCAAGAAAAATGAAGACATAAAAAAACGAATTGTGAGACACAATTCGTTGATTTTATTAACTTTAAGTTTGTAGCGAGGAGCAGATTTGAACTGCCGACCTCAGGGTTATGAATCCTGCGCTCTAACCAACTGAGCTACCTCGCCATTGGTTTGCGGGTGCAAATATAATTACTTTTTAGAGATAAGCAACAAGTGTTTTTAATTTTTTTTAAATAGAATTAATACCTATCTTGTCAACCTAACTAATCAACAATGGAAAAAGTTAAATTCGAATTAGAAATCCCTGTACATGCATCTCCAAACATGCTTTATCAATACATTTCTTCTCCATCTAATTTGCAAGAATGGTTTGCAGATAAAGTAAACTCTAGAGGTAAAATATTTAGTTTTATTTGGGATGATACTGAAGAAAAAGCCGAGTTAATAACTAAGAAAACAGATGATAGAATTCGCTGGAAATGGTTAGAAAGTGAAAATGATGAAAGTTATTTTGAAATAAAGATACAAGTAGACTCTTTGACAAAAGATGTTTCTTTGATTGTTACAGATTTTGCAGATGATGAAGATGAAGTAGAGGAGTCTAAACAACTTTGGGAAAATCAAATAGACGAATTAAAGCATACTATAGGTGCTTAATTAATAATATTACAAAATAAAAGCCAGCATAATTGCTGGTTTTTTTATGCTTTAAATCTATCTATTTATAGTAATTTTGTTTTTTTTAAAATAATGAAGAATGATAAATTTTAATGGAGAGTTATTGTTTAAAGAAAACGTAAAGTTAACCACGAATAACAGAGGTTTTAAATACGGAGATGGTATTTTTGAAACCATAAAAGTGGTAAACAATAAAATTATTTTTTGGGAAGATCATTACTTTAGACTAATGGCATCTATGAGAATGCTGCGTATGAAAATTCCTATGAAGTTTACTTTAGAATTTTTAGAAAAAGAAATTTTAAAAACAACTGCAGTTTTAGAGAATGTTACAACAAATAGGGTTCGTTTAAATGTGTTTAGAAAAGATGGTGGTTTATACACTCCAGAAACAAATCAAATAGATTATTTAATAGAAGCTTCTGCAGCAAATTATAAGGTAAAAGAAAACTATCATGTAGATGTTTTTAAAGATTTTTATAATTATTCTGGTTTGTTATCAACCATAAAAACAAACAACAGAATGCTAAATACATTAGCTAGTATTTTTGCTGATGAGAATGACTTAGACAACTGTATTCTTTTAAACGAAAGAAAAGGAGTCGTAGAGGTAACAAACGGAAATATCTTTGTAATCAAAGATTCAGTTATTAAAACACCAGCATTAACAGAAGGGTGTATTAAAGGGATTGTTAGAAAAAAATTAATTGATATTATTACAAAACATAAAGACTTTACATTAGAAGAAACAGCCATATCTCCTTTTGAAATTCAAAAAGCAGATGAGGTTTTTATAACCAACGCAATTATGGGAATACAGCCTGTTACTAAATATAAAAAGAAAAACTTTATAGTTAATTTTAGTAAAAAATTAGCAGCTAACTTAAAAGTATTAGAAATTGCAGGGAATTAATTTAAATTGATATTATTTGGTGCATTTGCCCAAAGTTTGTAGGCACCTCCTTTTTGTAACAGTTTGTTTTTCCAAAGTGTTTCTTCGTCTTTAGAAAAAATATTTTCAAAATCATTTTTTGCCACAAACCAAGAGTTTTCTTGTAGTTCTGTATTTAATTGATTTTTATCCCAACCAGCATATCCAAGAAAAAAACGAATGTCAGTTTCTTGTAACAAACCTTCGTTTAGCAATTGTTTTAATTGTTTAAAATTACCTCCCCAAAACACACCATTGGCAACTTCTATGCTATCGGCTAATAATTGAGGTATTCTATGAATAAAATATAAGTTGTCTTGCTCTACAGGTCCACCTTGATATATATTGAAAAAGCAATTTATTTCTGGTAACAAATCGTTAATGCTATAAGAAAGGGGTTTATTTAGAATAAATCCTACAGAATTATTTTCTGTATGCTCTGTCAAAAGAACAATTGCTCTGTTAAAAGAATCATCACTCAAAATAGAGGGTTCTGCAACTAATAACCTTCCTTTTTTAGGGTTTAGCATAGTCATTTGTTTTTCTTTAAATATAAAAAAAAATATAAAATAAAAAAAAACTCTCTTTAAAAAAGAGAGTTTTTATATTGTCTTAAACTAGAACGACTAGTTTACAGCATCGCTTAATCCAGCACCAGCTTTGAATTTTGCTACATTTTTAGCAGCAATTTGGATAGTTTTTCCTGTTTGAGGATTTCTACCAGTTCTTGCAGCTCTGTTAGATACAGAAAAAGTACCAAAACCAACTAAAGCAACTTTTTCACCTTTTTTTAATGAAGAAGTTACGTTACCTGTAAAAGACTCTAAAGCTGCTTTTGCTGCTACTTTAGAAATTCCTGCGTCAGCAGCCATTGCATCGATTAAATCAGATTTGTTCATAATAAATAAATTTTTAAATTGTTTAATAAATTTTTTTTTGCTTAAAAGCTAAACAAATATAGTAGGATTGTGGTTTTACGCAAATTCTAGTACCTAAAAAGGCCCTTTTTGTTAATAAAAGCATATCAATTGTTAATAAACCATACTTTGAAAAACCAAAAACGCTATAAACCACACCAATAAAGGCTTTACAACATTTTGGCTTCCTCAGAAAAAGAATAGCCATTTAGCAAACTTTTTGTATCCATTTTTTTCTTGCTAGAAAGTTTAATTTCATCAATAATAATAAATCCTTGTTTTACAGCAACCTTTAGTTCTTTTTTAGTTGTTATAATTTTTCCAGGCTTATTATTATGCATGGTAGTTTCTTTTTTTATAGCATATAATTTTGCAGTAATTTCTTCACCATTATTGTAAATAATCGTCCAAGCTGCAGGAAAAGGGTTTAAACCTCTAATTTTATTATAGATATTTTCTAAACTGTCGAACCAATCTATTTTTGTGTTTTCAGGATTTAATTTGGGCGCAGATTTTTGCTCTAACTCAG
Source organism: Polaribacter sp. YIW18 (assembly GCF_057219325.1). Classification (NCBI taxonomy): domain Bacteria; kingdom Pseudomonadati; phylum Bacteroidota; class Flavobacteriia; order Flavobacteriales; family Flavobacteriaceae; genus Polaribacter; species Polaribacter sp. YIW18. The sequence continues at coordinate 13,615 of NZ_JBXVVE010000004.1, forward strand.
GCTGTTTTTCTGTTTTAATATCATCAATACTTATATAGTCTACAGTTTTGGTAACTAATTTAGCGCCTAAATCCATCAATTTATCATGTAAAGTGCCTACAGTTTCTGTGTTTAAAACAGGTATTGCTTCTTGTAAAATTATTTCGCCAGTATCAATTTTATCATCAATAAAAAAAGTAGTTACACCAGTTTTGGTTTCGCCATTAATAATTGCCCAATGTATTGGTGCTGCCCCTCTATATTGTGGTAACAAAGACGCATGTAAGTTAAAGGTACCATGTTTAGGCATTTGCCAAACTACTTTTGGTAACATTCTAAAAGCAACTACTATTTGTAAATTGGCGTTTAAACTTTTTAAATCTTCTAAAAATGTTTTATTTTTTAAGTTAGTTGGTTGTAAAATTGGTAAGTTTTCTTGTAAAGCATATTTTTTTACAGCAGACTCGTTTAGTTTTCGTCCTCTACCAGCAGGTTTATCTGGTGCGGTAATTACACCTACTACATTATAATTATTGTCTACCAAATGTTTTAGAATGGCTACAGCAAAATCTGGTGTACCCATAAATACGATACGTAAATCTTTCATAATTATTTTTTTAGATGATATTTGTTTTGGTGATTTATAAGTATTTTATCTTGAGATAATAGTAATTGCAAATGTATTAAAATGTCTTGTTCTGCAATTTGTAATTGGTTGCTTATTTCTTTAGAAGATAAGTCTACTTCTTTGATAAGAAGATGTATAATTTGGTTTGATACATCTACTAAAACTCTTTTTTTATTTGCAATACAAACATCACAAATGCCACAGTTTTTTGATGTTTTTTCATTAAAATAGCTTAGTATTTGTTTGCTTCTACAAATGTTATGATTAGTTATAAAATTAACAAAGTCAATCGCTTTTTCCTTTCTTTGAGCCAAAAAATGTTGCATTTCTTTAGAATGCCTGTTAATTGTTTTATTATCTTCTCTTGGTACTAAAAAAGTTAATAAACTATCAGAAGTAACAGCATGGTATTTTACCAAACCTAAAGCATCTAAATTTTGTAGGTTTTTTATTACTTGTGTAGAGGTTATATGGGCTTTTTTGGCTAGTACAAATTCATTTATTTTTATTTCATTTTCAAAAACACCACCATAAGTTCTTAAAACGGTATGTACAAAATCTTTTAGTTTTTTGTTTTTTTGGGTAAAGTTTAAAATACTTTGATGACTGCCAATAAAAGTTAATGTAGATTTATTTTGAAAACTATTTTGCAACTCAATAATGCCATAATTTGATAATAAAGTAATGGTAGTTGCTGTTTTTAGAGGATGTAACTTATATTTTCTACAAAATTCTTGAAAGTTAAATTCGTAAATAATTTCTGAAATCTCGCCATAAGCAACACTAAAATTTTGATATAATTTTTGATGTATTTTTTTAATTTCTGCAATAGAAGGAATGCTGTTTTCTGTTTGTTTTTTATGCAGAAAAATATCATTTTCATTATATAATAAAACACCAAAAGCTTTTTTAGTATTTCTACCAGCTCTACCTGTTTCTTGCACGTAGTTTTCTATGTTATTAGGTATGTTATAATGTATAACCAAACCAACGTTTGCTTTGTCTATACCCATACCAAATGCATTTGTAGCAACAATTATGGGTGTTTTTTCTGTAAGCCAATTATTAAAAGCAGTTTGTTTTTCTAAGGCGGTTAAACCTGCATGATAATAGGTACTTTTATATTGGTTTGCATTTAAAAAATTAGATAACTCCACTGTTTTTTTTCTAGAATTTACATAAACAATAGCAGGTGTTTTTGTTTTATAAAAAATCTGCTTTAAGCGTTCTAATTTGTCTTCTATTTTAAAAACTTGATACGCTAAATTTTCTCTATAAAACGATTTTTTAAACGTAACAGGCTTATCTAATTGTAAGTTATTGGCAATATCTTCTAAAACTTTTTTATTGGCTGTTGCTGTTAGCGCAATAAATTTTACGTTTTCTAATTGCTTTTTAAGTATGGCTATGTTTCTATAGGATGGTCTAAAATCATGGCCCCATTCAGAAATACAATGTGCTTCATCTATAGCTACTAAATTTACATTTAGTTCTTTTATTTTTTGCTGAATTAAGCTAGACTGTAATCTCTCTGGAGAAATGTATAAAAACTTTACATCACCAAATTTAATGGCATCAAAAATAGCAACAATTTCATTTTGATTACTCCCAGAAGGTATTGTAACCGCCTTAATATTTCTTTGCTTTAAATTTTCTACTTGGTTTTGCATCAAAGCAATTAGTGGAGAAATTACAATACAAACGCCGTCTTTAACTAAAGCTGGTATTTGAAAACAAATAGATTTACCACCACCGGTAGGTAATAAAACAATGACATCTTTTTGATTTAAGACAGTAGTTATGATTTCTTTTTGAGGAGACCTAAAAGAGCTATGTCCCCAATTTTTTTCTAATATTTTTTCTAAGTGGAAACTCATTCGCGAGAAAGCGAATTTAAAATGAAATGTGCACGTTGTTCAATATCGCCAAAAGGAACATTAATTAATTGATATCCTAAATTTGTATAAGCCTTGGTTAAAAAAGTGTCAATTTTTACAGCTTCTTCAAAAGATTCGTAGCGCTCATTATCTGTAGTGTGTATTTCTTTCCAAGGGGCAAAATGAAAAACTTTAGAATAGGTAAAAGCGTTACTTTTTTGTTTAAATTTTTTAGGATAATCGGTGTTGTAATAATCCATGTAGGCAAAAACATCAGGAATACCTCTATCAAAAAAAACGATATTGTTATTTAGTTCAGATGCTTTTTTATGTTGTTGTATTCTGCCTTCTAAAAGCATTTCACTAAATAATAAAGGTTTTGTTAAGAAAAGTTGTTCTATCCCTTTTTTTTGCGCCTCTATAGTTACTTCTCTAGATATTTCTGGCATGCAGTTAAAACCTTTATTAGCAAGATAATTTATTACAGTTGTTTTGCCTGTTCCTGGGCCACCAATAAGCACAATTTTTTGTTGCATGTTACAAAAATAAATCATTCCCTTTATAAAACTAATATTTAATGTAATTTTGTGATTAGCTATTTATAAAAATTTTAGTAGTTAATATGAGTAATAAAGACGAATTTTATACCAAATTAAAAGTACAATTAGAAGATACGACTAAGTTTCCTGCAGATTATTTGTATAAATTTATTGTACCAACTACAGAGAACCAGGTTGCTGAAGTAGAGGGCATATTTGATAAAACGGGTGCTGTAATAAAAACAAAAAAATCTAAAACAGGTAAATATGTTAGTGTTTCTATTATGCTAAAGTTAAAAAATTCAGACGAAGTTATTTCATATTATAAAAAAGCTGAAAAAATAAAAGGAATCATATCTTTATAATCAATCTTATGAAAATTAAAATTTTATCTATTTGTGTTTTATTAATATCAATGAGTATTTTTTCTCAGAAAAAATCAAAAACACTAGTAACCATTAACGAAGAAAATATAACAGTTGCAGATTTTAAAAGGGTTTACGAAAAAAACTTAGATGCTATTGATAATAAAGAAGCGAAAGATGTAACTAATAATTTAGAATTATTTATCAATTATAAATTAAAGGTTAAGGAAGCATATCAACTAAAATTAGATACTTTACCTTCTTACAAGAAAGAAATTGAAACCTATAAAAACCAATTAGCGGCTCCTTATTTACAAGATACTACTTTTCTAGATAAAATGGTAAAAGATGTTTATTTTAGAGTAAAAAATAAGGTAAAAGCTAAACATATCTTAATTAGAACTGCTAAAGATGCAAGGCCAAAAGATACTATAAAAGCCTATAATAAAATTCTAAAAATTAGAAATAGAATCCTTGCTGGCGAGGATTTTGAAAAAGTTGCTCAAGAAACATCCGAAGACAATTCTGCTAGAGACGATGCAAAATCAGGAAGAAAAGGAAACAAGGGTAATTTAGGGTATTTTGATGCTTTTAAAATGGTAACCCCTTTTGAAGATGCTGCTTACAATACAAAAGTAGGGCAGGTATCTAAACCTTTTAGAACCCAATTTGGTTATCATATTTTAAAAGTAGACGATTTAAAACCTTCTGAAGGTGAGATAGAAGCAGCTCATATTTTAATTCTAGATACGACCGATGTTGGTAAAAAGAAAATTTTTGAAGTATATGAAAAATTAATTGTTAATAACAGTTTTGAAGAATTAGCCAAACAATATTCAGAAGATAATGGCTCTAAAAATAGAGGAGGTAAATTAGGTAAATTTGGTACTGGTAGAATGGTAAAACCTTTTGAAGATGCCGCTTTTTCTCTACAAAAAGAAGGTGCATTTTCTAAACCTTTTAAAACCCGTTTTGGTTGGCATATTGTAAAGTTGATTAAGAAACATCCTGTAAAACCATTTAAAGAATTAGAAAAAGAGTTAAGAAATAAAATTAAAAATAGCGCTAGAATGCAAATGTCTGAAACAGCTGTAATCAATAAGTTAAAAGCGACTTATAATATTGTAGAAAATGAGGCGGCTAAAAAAATATTAGACAGAAAAAATATTAGAGCTATTCCTAAAGATTCTTTACAAATAATGATGTTTTCTATCAACGATAAAAAGATAAAGCAAGAAGATTTTATAGATTACATTAAAAACAGAAGAAACCAACCTATATTTACCTTGTTTGAAATGTTTAAAAATCAAGAAATACTTACTTATTACAAAGAAAACTTGGTAAACACAGAACCAGAATATGCATACATTTTAAAAGAATATGAAGATGGATTGTTGTTGTTTGAATTAATGCAAGATAAAATTTGGAATAAGTCTACAAAAGATACTCTAGGTTTACAAAACTATTTTGAGAAGCATAAAGCTAATTATAGTTCTAGAAAATTAGAGGATAATAAAGGTGAGGTAATGAACGATTATCAAAATTATCTAGAAAAAAAATGGATTGCTGATTTAAGAAAAAAAAGCAATATTAAAATTCGTAAAAGACAATTAAAAAAACTAATTAAATATTACAATTAATTACAAATGAGATTGGTTATCGCTTTTTTTTGTGTACTCTTATTTTTTTCTTGCGATTATCTTACGGTACAAGAAAAACAAGTAAATTCATCTGAAATTATTGCTATTGTAGATACAGAAAAGCTTTTTAGAGAAGATGTAAAAGATATTTTACCTCAAAATATAGCTAAAGAAGATAGTTTGCTTTTAGTAAAAAGTTATATACAAGACTGGGCAATTAAAAAGCTGCTATTAAAAAATGCAGAAAAAAACAATTCTTTAGAAGCTTTAGAAAATATTAAAAAACTGGTACAAGATTACAGAGAAAGTTTATTGATAAATAATTATAAAGAAGAACTTATAAAACAGCAATTAGATACTATCATTTCTCAAGATGAAGTAGAAAGTTATTACGACTTTAATAAAGAAAATTTTAAATTGAATGAGGTATTATTAAAATTAAAATACTTGCATTTTGATGATAATATCAAAGATAAAAAAGAGATTATAAAACTTTTTAAATTGGATGATATAGAAGCAGCAGAGCAATTAGAACAAATGCAATTGAGCTTTAAAAAATATCAATTAAACGATTCTGTTTGGGTACAATTAGACAAGATTTTGTTAAAACTACCTGTTTCTAAAGAAAATTTGTTAAAAAAAACAAAATTCATTCAAAAACAAGACTCATTAGGTTTATATTTGGTCGCTGTAAAAGATATTTTAAATAGAAACGATATAGCGCCTCTAAGTTATATAGAACCTACTATAAAAGAAATGATTTTACACAAGCGTAAAATCGAACTAATTAGAGAAATAGAAAAAATAATAGTAAAAGATGCCACAGAAAAAAATAACTTTAAAATATATTAAACTACTTTTTACTTTCACCTTAGTTTTAATGAGTGTATTTCAAACAAATGCACAAAAAGTAAAAATTGATGGTGTAGCCGTTGTTGTAGGTAAAAATATTGTACTAGATTCTGATATTGAGAAGTTTAAGCAAGAAGTAGAGCTAAGAAGTGAAGGTAAAATTACCATTTCTAATTGCGAAATGTTAGAAGAATTAATGCAACAAAAATTACTATCTCATCACGCAATAATTGATAGTGTTACAGTTTCCGATCCAGAAATAAATGCTAGAGTAGATAGAAGTGTTCAATTTTTTACACAACAATACGGGTCTTTAGACAAAGTTATACAAGCTTATGGTTTTAATGATTTAACAGATTTAAAAGAAGAATTATACGCGGTACAAAAAGAAAATCTTTTGGTAGAAAAAGAACAACTAAAAATTACTGAAAAAGTAGATGTTACTCCAGAAGAAGTACGTTTGTATTACAATGGTTTAAAAGAAAAAGGAGAATTACCAGAATTTGCTGCAGAAATAGAATTGGCACAATTGGTAATGAATGCAGAACCAACCCCAGAAGAAAATAAAAAAGTAATAGATAAATTAAAAGAAATTAGACAAGAAGTTTTAGAGGGTGCAAGTTTTAGACTAAAAGCTATTATAAATTCTAAAGACCCTGGTGTTACTAGAGATAATGGGAGAATTGTAGTAACTAAAGAAGCTAGTTTAATTAAAGAGTTTAAAGAAGTTTCTTTCTCTTTAGAAAAAGGACAAATATCTGAGCCTTTTAAAACAATGTATGGTTATCATATTATTTTATTGCATGAAATTAAAGGAAACACAAGAATTGTATCTCATATTTTAATGCAACCAGAAATACCAGAAGCTAGATTACAAGAAATTAAGTTTAAGGTAGAAGAAATTAAAAGAGATATAGAGGCTGGTAAACTAACGTTTGAAGAAGCTGTAAAAAAGTTTTCAGACGATAAGGAATCTAAAAATAACAATGGTTTAATTATAAACCCATATACAGGAGAGTCTAGATTTGAATTAACAAGAATGGACCCAGCAATGTATGCTAGGGTAAATGAACTTGAAACAGGAGAGTTCTCAGATGTGTTTTATGATCAATCCTCTGGAGGAGAAAAAATGTACAAATTTATTTTAATGAGAGATAAAAATGATACTCATAAAGCAGGTTTTGTTGATGATTATGTAAAAGTTCAAGATTTAGCTTTAAAGAAAAAGAAAGAAGAGGCAATAGAAAAATGGGCAAAAGACAAAATTAAAGACACCTATATAAAAATTGGTGAAGATTATAAGAACTGTACTTTTGAAAAGAACTGGAAAAAAGAAGTAAATAAATAATGTCAGACGTTAGAGCCGTAAACGAATTAGTAGCAAAGTTTGATTTACTAAAAGCAGAAATTGGCAAAGTAATTATCGGACAAAAAGAAGCCGTAGATTTTACTTTATTATCTATTTTTTGTGGTGGTCATTCTTTATTAATTGGTGTGCCAGGTTTGGCAAAAACCTTATTAGTAAATACGGTTTCAGATGTTTTAGGCTTACACTTTAACAGAATACAATTTACACCAGACTTAATGCCTTCAGACATTTTAGGTAGCGAAATTTTAGACGAAAACAGAAAGTTTAAATTTATAAAAGGGCCTATTTTTTCTAACATTATTTTAGCAGACGAAATTAACAGAACCCCTCCAAAAACTCAGGCTGCTTTGTTAGAAGCAATGCAAGAGCGATCGGTAACCGTTTCTGGAAATCATTATAAATTAGATTTACCGTTTTTTGTGTTAGCCACACAAAATCCAATTGAGCAAGAAGGTACGTATCCTTTACCAGAAGCACAGTTAGATAGATTTATGTTTTCTATCAATTTAGCATATCCAACTTTTGCAGAAGAAATTCAAGTTGTAAAAAGTACCACGTCTATTTTAAATCAGAACATAAATGCGATATTTAATGGCGACGAAATTGTAGAAATACAAAAATTGATTCGTAAAATACCTGTAGCAGATAATGTTATAGAATATGCGGTTGGTTTGGTAGGAAAAACAAGACCAAAATCTGATAAAGCTACAGAAATGGTAAAAAGTTATTTAGATTGGGGTGCAGGACCAAGAGCGTCACAAAACTTAATTTTAGCAGCTAAAGCTCATGCAGCAGTTAATGGTAAATATTCTCCAGATATAGAAGATGTAAAAGCAGTGGCTATACCAATTCTTTCTCATAGAATTGTTAAAAATTATAAGGCAGAAGCAGAAGGTATTACCATTTCAGATATTATAACTTCTTTACTATAGTAATTAGTTTTCTTTTTCTAAATTATTTTCAAAAAAACTAAATACATTACCACCATAACGTTTATCGTAACTATGTTTTGTATGGTTAGATAAATCTGTGTGTTTAGAGTGTTCTACAATTAAAATACCATCTTCATGTAAAAGATTGTTTTCAAAAACTAAGTCTACAATTTTTAAAAATTGCTCGGTTTCAAAATCATAAGGTGGGTCTGCAAATATAACGTCTGCACTTAAATTGGTTTTCTCTAAAAATTTATAAACGTCACTCTTATAAGTATTAATATCTAATTCTAAAGTTTTAGCGGTGTTATTTATAAACTTAATGCAACCAAAGTTAGCATCAATAGCATAAATAGTTTTAGTACCTCTAGAAGCAAATTCGTAGCTAATATTTCCAGTTCCTGCAAATAAATCTATTACAGAAATAGCATCAAAATAATAGGTATTGTTTAAAATGTTAAACAAAGACTCTTTTGCCATGTCTGTCGTTGGTCTAACAGGTAGGTTTTTTGGTGCTTGTATTCGCCTAGATTTGTATTTGCCAGAAATGATTCTCATGTGCCTAATAATATGTAATTGGTGTGCTTTTGCATGTTTAAATTCGCAAAAATAGCATTGTTACTTTCTAAAAAATAAATATTTCTAATGTAGGTAAACGCTATTTTGTAAACATCACTATTAACAGATATGGCTCCTGTAAAATAAAGAGAAAGTGCATCTGTATCTAATTGTAGTTGTTCTGCAACAAATAAAATATAATATATAAAATCTTCTTTACTATTGTATTGAAAACTATTAGCTAAAAGAAGGGTATTGTTCTCTGTAACTAAAATATCGATACTGCTTTTAGATACATTTACAAACATTGTTTTTTCTTTAGCCATAGATAATTTTACAATTTTTTCTATCAATGCTGTTATATGGTGTTTGTATTCAAACTCACCAAAATGCTGAAAAAAATAATTATTAATATTTACATATGGGATGTAAACATTATTAGCCCCTATGGTTTTAATTTCATCAAAAGTTATAAAGTCTGTAGCAAGTGTTTTTATGTTACCATTTAAATAGGTTTTTAAATGAGTTTCTTTAAAAAACATATTTGGTACTAAAGTGTTTAAGTTATTTTGATGAATTACTATAACCTCAGAAAAATCTTTTTGTAAAATGGTATCCTTTTTAAAGGTTTCTTTAATTTTTTCTAATAACTCTTCAGGAGTTTTAAGTGTTTCTTCAAAAGCATATTCAGAAAAATAAACATCTTTTTTTATACCTGGGTTGTGTATACAAAAAGAAAATCCATCCAAATTAAATTGGATGGATAATTTATTTTCTTTGGATTTGTTTAAAGGGATACTACTATTCTTTATTTTCACCTTTCTTATCGTAAGATGGTGGCCAGTTACCACCTGTTGTTACTTCTTCTAAAGAGCCAACAGAAACATATTCTCCTTTAATTTGGTCTGTTGCTATTGCTTCTAATTCTTGTTTTACTAAAGATTCATTCATACCTTTTAAAAGGGTTTCTTTAGAAGTTCTTGCTCTAAAAGTTGGTACTACCAAACCAGGTATTTTTTCTACAGTTCCAGTTTCTAATTCAAATTCTTTGTCTGAACCAGTTACTTTAAACATATTTTTATAATCTCTGTCTTTAAAGTATTTTAATACAGGTTCATACCCAATAGTATCTGTTACTCTAACTTCAACTTCATCAATAATACCACCACCTCTGTTAACTTTTTCTACAATAGTTTTTGTATTAGTAAGAGCTAACTTAGCAGAATCTATAAATTGAATTAAAATATTTTTGTCTGCTGTATAATTACCAGTAGCTTCATTAAATTTAATTTCAGCATCTCTAATAATTTTAAGTTTTTTAATTACTGGAGCATATCTTTTAACTTTATCATTGTTAAAGTTGATAGGTTCCATAATACCCATATAAATTTTATAACCTAGAAATATTGCTAAAAATAACAATAGTAAGGATGCTATCCATCTTAATTTTAAAGGTAAAAACTTAACTATAACAATAGCTAAGAGTACAGCAACTAATACTGCAGCCAAAATCATTCCAATTAATCCCATTTTTAAATTTTTTTAATAGTCTTATCGCAAATCTACAATTTTTTTTTAATGATAAAAACTTTTATTTACAAATCAATGTATCTTTGATGTTTTAATTAAAATATGATAGAAACTGCAGCTAAATTTTATACAGAATTATTAAAAAAATTTCCTTTTAAACCTACTACAAAACAACGGGATTTATTAGGTTTATTAAGTAGTTTTGTTTTTGATAAAGAGAAAGATAGCTTATTTTTGTTAAAAGGTTATGCAGGTACAGGTAAAACCACAACCATTGGTGCTTTTGTAAATTCTTTATGGACAGCTGGAAAAAAATCAGTTTTATTGGCACCAACAGGAAGAGCTGCAAAAGTAATTGCTGTATATTCTAAAAAACCAGCTTTTACAATTCATAAAAAGATTTATTTTCCTAAAAAGCAAAGTAATGGCTCTGTCGCTTTTGTTTTACAGCCCAATAAACACAGAAATACTATTTTTATTGTAGATGAAGCTTCTATGATACCAGATGGAAAACAACATCAACAATTGTTTGATAGTAGCTCTCTTTTAGAAGATTTAATTTCTTACGTATATTCTGGGATAAACTGTAAATTAATTTTTATGGGAGATACAGCGCAATTGCCTCCTGTAAAATTAGATGTTTCTCCTGCATTAGAGAAAGATACGTTAGCTTACCAATTTAACAAAACTGTTACAGAAATTGAGCTTGATGAAGTAATGCGTCAGCATGAAAATTCTGGTATTTTGGCAAATGCTACTTTTTTAAGACTGTTTTTAAAAAATGAGCCTAATAATTTTTCCTTTGATTTAAATTATCCAGATATTAAAAGATTAGAGGATGGTTATGATATTGAAGATGCTATTGTTTCTGCATATGATAATTTTGGTGTAGAAGACACTGCTTTTATTGTGCGCTCTAACAAACGCGCTAACCAATATAATCAGCAAATTAGATACAATATCAGAGGGCAAGAAAATGAGATTTCTTCAGGTGATTATATAATGATTGTTAAAAATAATTATTATTGGTTAACAGAATCCTCAAAAGCAGGTTTTATTGCCAATGGAGATATTTGTGAGGTCTTAAAAATTTTCTCGATAAAAGAATTATATGGTTTTAAGTTTGCAGAGGTAGAAATTAGAATGATTGATTATCCAGAGATGCATCCTTTTGAAACAGTATTACTTTTAGATACCCTAACAAGTGAGAGCCCGTCTTTAACTTACGAGGAATCCAATAAATTATACCAGGCTGTAAAAGAAGATTATGCTGACGAAAAATCTAAATACAAACAGTTTTTAGCAATTAAAAAGAACAAGTATTTTAATGCATTGCAAGTAAAGTTTTCTTATGCAATGACCTGTCATAAATCTCAAGGTGGCCAATGGAAAACGGTTTTTATAGAACAACCTTATTTGCCAGATGGTGTTTCTAAAGAATACTTTAGGTGGTTGTATACAGCCATTACAAGAGCGCAAGAAAAATTGTATTTAATAGGCTTTAAAGACGATTTTTTCTAGGTATTTACTTTAGTAAATAATTAATGCCAATGGTACCATACGTATGGCCATTAGTAGCGTTTAAGTTGTTAGATTTGTTTGAGTGATAATTATAAATATAGGCAAAATTGAATCTGTTTGCAGTAAACTGATATCCTACTTGTAGATTAAAAACAAAAGGTTTTAGTGTATTTGTAACTAAACTACCTGTATTTAAAAAACTACCTTGTAAAGTAGCATCGTATAAAGTATATTTTAGGGTTGGTTTTATAAAAAGAAACGATTCTACAGCTCTAAAGTAAGCGGTTTTTGTATTGTTGATGTTGGTTTTAAAAGCTATAGAATTAGCTAGTTTTTGCAAAGGTTTAAAACCTATTCTAGTTAAAAAACCCGAAGAGATGTTTGTATCAATTGTGCCAATTTTTCCTCTGTTTGTCCAAAAAACATCAAAAAAATTTTCTGTTTTATTAAAAAGTTTTTGGGTATACGCTACATTAAAATTTAAACCAATAGCATTTTTAATTTGATATTTCCAGCCTACAGCTTCTTTAAAACCGTAAATATTGTGTATAAAATCTTGTAAGTTTTTACCAAATGCACTTGGACCTATAACACCAATCTGAAAAGTGGTTTTTAAAGCATTATTTTTTTTAAATACTTTTTGTATGCCAAAACTACCATAAAAATAGGCTGCAAAAGGCCTATCATGATTTTCTATATTTACTAAGATCGCTTTAAAAGGAGTGTACATTTTATGGCCAACAGTAAACTCAAATATTTTTTTTTCTAAATTTTTATGACCTTCCTTTGCTACATACCTATAAGATAAAAACAGCCCATTTGTATAGTATCTATCATAGTAGGTGGAAGTATATAAATCATTTTCTGTGATAATGCTAATTTCTTTTGTGTATTTTTTTTGTGAAAAAATAACAACACTTATCAGAAAAAATAAAACCGAAAAGTTTTTTTTCATAAAAAACAAATATAAAAATTCTTCTTTAAAATGATCTTTTTTAATCGAATTAACAAAAAAAATTAATATTTTTAAACTTCGAAATAATATATATGAGTAAAAAAAATAATATTACTGCAGAAGATTTTCAGAGTATAGAAAATAATTCAGAATTACTCGATTTAATTAAAGATAAAAGCCCATTATACAACAAAGTAAAAAAAACACTTTATTACGAAGAAGAGCTTAAATTATTGCAAATAGAATTGGTAAAATTACAACGTTGGATTTCTAAAGAAAAAAAACGTGTTGCTGTTATTTTTGAAGGAAGGGATGCCGCAGGAAAAGGAGGAAATATTAGACGCTTTATGGAGCATTTAAATCCGCGTTCATCAAGGTTGGTAGCTTTAAATAAACCTACAGAAATAGAAAAAGGCCAATGGTATTTTCAGCGTTATATAAAAGAATTACCCAATCCAGGAGAAATTGTTTTTTTTGATAGAAGTTGGTACAATAGAGCTGTAGTAGAACCCGTTATGGGCTTCTGTACAGAGCAACAATACAAAGAGTTTTTAGTGCAAGTGCCAGAGTTTGAACATATGATGTATGAAGATGGCGTAATTATTATAAAATTTTGGCTATCTATTACTAAAGATGAGCAATTAAAACGATTTGAAGATCGTAAAGAAAATCCATTAAAAAGATGGAAATTTAGTCCTGTTGATAAGCAAGGACAATTACTCTGGGATAAGTATACCCATTACAAGGCAGAAATGTTTTCTAAAACACATACTTCTTACAGCCCTTGGATGATGATTAAAACAAATGACAAACAAGTAGCAAGATTAGAAGCTATGAGGCACGTTATTTCTCAGTTTGATTATGATGATAAACAAGGCGCAAAAATAACTTTAACACCAGACCCAAACGTAGTAATGCGTTACTATAGGTCTAGTAGTAAACATATAGACTAAATTTTATGGTTGATAAACTTACTGAAAAACAAGTAAATAAATTAAATACAAAAAAAGGACTTTTGGCATTATTGTCTAAAGAACCCTTTAATATAGAAAGAGGTTTGCGTTATGTAAACTATCAGAAAAAATTAAAAAAATTACAAGTAGAATTAATACGATTGCAAACTTGGGCTATAGATAATAACGAAAGAATTATTATTGTTTTTCAAGGAAGGGATGCTGCAGGTAAAGGAGGTGCCATTAGAAGATTAACAGAACGTATAAACCCACGTCATATGCGTATTGTTGCGTTGCCAAAACCCACAAAAGATGAGCAGTCTCAATGGTATTTTCAACGTTATGTAGAGCAGTTTCCAAAAGCAGGAGAAATTGTTTTTTTTGATAGAAGTTGGTATAATAGAGCAGTCGTAGAACCTGTAAATGGTTTTTGTACACAAGAAGAATATCAAATTTTTATGAATCAAGTAAATGATTTTGAAAAAATGATTTTACAATCAGGTATTCATTTGGTGAAAATATACATGTCTATTTCTAAAAAAGAACAAGCCAAGCGTTTTGAAGATATTAAAAGAAATCCGCTTAAACAGTGGAAAATGACCAAGTTAGACGAAAAAGCGCAGCTACTTTGGGATCAATATACAGAGTATAAAGATGCTATGTTTAAAAAAACGAATACAAAAATTTCTCCTTGGAAAATAATTAGAGCAAATAGAAAAACAGAAGCTAGAGTTAACGTAATAAATCACGTTTTAGAGAGAATACCTTATGACAAAAATTTAGAAGTTTAACGCGCTAATTTCTCAACATTCTCGAAAATAAAATACACTTCTGCAGCAATTTGCTGGTTTGTTTTTAAATAAGTTTCTTCTTGTGCTTCTGTGCCATCAGATGCTTTTGGATCTACAAAAGGCAAATGAAATCTTTCTAAAGCAGTGGGTATAAAAGGGCAATTTGCATCCGCATTATTACAAGTTGTAATTGCAATAAAAGGATCTTTGTTAATAGGATCGTCAAATCTTTTAGAAAAACCTAAAATACTATTTTTGCTTCCATCAAAAGAAATAATATATTTTGGGTTCTGATGAGAAAAATCTCCTATTTTAAAATCGAAACCTACTTTTTGTAAGGTCTTTACAGTGTTTCTATAAAAAGCAGTAACCTCTGTACCGCCAGAAAGTGCGTTAATATTTAAGTCGAAAAATTGTGCTGCAAAAAATGCCCAAACTTGACCAAGTTGACTTCTTCTAGAGTTATGTGTGCAAATAAAATTAATATTTACAACCTCTTTTTTTGTGTATTCTTTTGCAATACTTTCAGAAATTCTAAGCAATAGTGTTTTTCGATCATCAGTCAAACTTACTTTTTTATTTGCTTCTTTAAAGAAATTTTCTGTAGAAATAGATGAAGTGTGTGCCATACTATGTATTTTTGTAGCAAAAGTAAGCTGTTATTTAGTATTTTGAATTAAAATAATGTTAACAATGCGTTTAGAAATTGGTAATAAAGTAGCTGTTTTAGATGATGTTTTAAAAGGAAAGGTTATCGCTATCAATAAAAATACTATCGTTGTAGAAACTACAGATGGTATGGTGTTTAATTTTGATGAAAAAGAATTGGTTAAAATTGAAAAAGAACAATACGAATTATCGAAATATTCAGACATAAATAATGCGCTTTTAAAAGAAAAAATTAGCGTAAATAAACCCAAAGAAAGTTTATTTAAGAAACAAAAACAAGAAATTGTTTTGGAGGTAGATTTGCATATCAATCAATTAGTAAAATCTGTAAAAGGTTTAGATAATTACGATATGTTAAACCTGCAATTAGATACTGCAAAAAGAAAAGTAGTATATGCCATACAAAAAAGAATTTCTAAAATTGTGTTTATACATGGTGTAGGAGAGGGTGTTTTAAAAACCGAATTACAAAATTTATTAAACAAATATCCAGTTAAATATTACGATGCTTCTTACAAAAAATATGGTTTAGGAGCTACAGAGGTTTATGTTTATCAAAATGTAAAAGAGTAAAAATAGAAAACGTATTTTTGTACAATGAAAACAGTGTATTTAGATAATGCTGCAACTACACCAATAGACAAAGAAGTTATTGCAACCATGCAAACTTCTATGTCAGAAAACTTTGGTAATCCATCCTCTACACATCAATTTGGCAGAAAAGCAAAATCAGCAGTAGAAACTGCTAGAAAAAATATTGCTCGTTTTTTTAATGTTACTGCGCAAGAAATTATTTTTACTTCTAGTGGTACAGAAGCAGATAATTTAATTTTAAATAATGCTGTTTTAAATTTAGGCATCCAAAGAGTTATTACTTCTAAAATAGAACATCATGCAGTTTTGCATACCTGTAATCACTTGCAAGAAACTTATAATATTGTTTTAGACTTTGTAGAGCTTGATGAAAATGGGGGTATAAATATCAACCATTTAGAGCGTCTTTTACAAAACTCTAAACAAAAAACGTTGGTTAGTTTAATGATGATTAACAACGAAATTGGGAATCTCTTACCTTTAGAAAAAGTAAGTTTATTGTGTAAAAAGTACAATGCCTTGTTACATTCTGATACTGTACAAGCTATTGGACATTATGCGATTGATTTGCAAAAAAATCCTTTAGATTTTATAGTGGCTAGTGCACATAAATTTCATGGCCCCAAAGGTGTAGGTTTTGCTTTTTTTAGAAAAGGTTTTGGTATTTTACCAATGATACATGGTGGAGATCAGGAAAGAGGAGCAAGGTCTAGTACAGAAAATGTACATGCAATTTTAGGCATGGAAAAAGCTTTAGAAATAGCAATTAAAAATTTACAAAAAGATAAAAATTACATAGATAGCTTAAAAGTGTATTTTATTTCTGAGCTAAAAAAAATATCTGATAAAATACAATTTAACGGGTTGTCATCTCATTTAGATGAAAGTAGTTATACAATTTTAAATGTTCGTTTTCCTGTTAAAAATACAATGTTACTTTTTAGTTTAGATCTTGCAGGAATAGCTGTTTCAGGGGGTAGTGCTTGTCAAAGTGGAAGCCATAAAGGGTCACATGTACTCTCAGAAATTTTATTAAATGGAGAAGAAGATAAAACCTCTGTACGATTTTCTTTTTCTAAATTTACTACAAAACAAGATTTAGATACCACTATTACAAAATTAAAAGAGCTGTTACAGTAGAAAGTAACTCTTTTAAATTTACCTTTACTTATTTCAAATAACAAATTATTTTTTTATCGCATAAAAAAAACCGAAATTTTAAAATTTCGGTTTCTTTATTTTTATTTTCTTTTTTGTTTAGCTTGTTGCTCTTGTGCTTGTTTCATCGCATCGTCTATACGTTGTCTAAACTTAGATTTTTTCTTTTCTGGACGCTTTTTGTTCTCTTCTATTTGTGCGTGGATTTTTTCTTCATCAATTACAAAGTTTTTAATAACCAACATAATAGCAATGGTTAATAAGTTAGATATAAAGTAATACAAACTTAAAGAACTTGCATAGTTATTAAAGAAAAATAACATCATAATTGGAGAGAAGTAAATCATGTACTTCATCATTTTACTCATATCAGGCATCCCTTCTTGTGTGGGGGCTTGCATGTTGGCTTGTTGGCTTTGATTCATTTTCATGTAAAAGAAAATAGCAACAGAGGCCAAAATTGGAAATAAACTTACGTGGTCTCCATAAAATGGAATTTTAAAAGGCAACTTAAAAATGGTATCGTATGAAGATAAATCGTTTGCCCATAAAAAGCTTTCTTGTCTTAAAGAGATGTTTGTTGGGAAAAATTTAAACAACGCAAAGAAAACTGGCATTTGCAATAATGCGGGTATACAACCAGACATCATACTTACACCTGCTTTTCGTTGAATAGCCATGGTTTCTTGCTGACGTTTCATAGCGTTTTCTTTACCTGGATATTTTTCATTTAAGGCAGTTAATTCAGGTCTAATTACCTTCATTTTTGCACTCGATAAATACGATTTATATACTAATGGAGACATGATGATTCTAACAACAATCGTCATTAAAATGATAATCAATCCATAGTTAGATAAAAAACCTTTTAAGAAGTTAAATACTGGATAAAAAATAGTTCTGTTTAAAAAACCAAAAATTCCCCAACCTAAATCAGCAGATTCTGCTAAATCTGTACCTTCATAAGTTTTTAGTAAATTATAATCACTTGGGCCGTAAAACCATTTCATGTTATAATTTAATTCACCATTAGATAATGATAAAGGTGTTTTTAATTCGAATTTTTTTGTAAAAACCGTATCAATTTCTTCATTTAAAACTAAATCTGTAGAGGTAATTGTTGCGTTGCTAAAAGGTTTTTCTGTTAGTAAGTTAGACGTAAAAAAGTGTTGTTTATAAGCAACCCAATCTACCTCATTTAAAACTTCAGATTTACCGGCATTTATATAGTCTACTTCATCATCTGCTTTGTAATAAAAGTAGGTATACATGGTGTTTTCTGTTTTCAAGCTTTTTTCATGCCTGTAACCATTTAAGCTCCAATCTAAATTAATTGGATTTGATGAATTGATAACATTACTTAAACCTTGAGATCGAATAGCAAAATCAACCATGTAATTGTCTTTTGGTTTCATCTCATATCTGTATTCTAAATACTTTGTCTCAGATACTTTTAATTTCATAGAAAGTATCTGGTTTTCTCCGTTTTTAGATAAAGACGGTTTAAAAAATAAATTTTTCGTATTTAAAATTCTATTGTCTGTAGTGCCAAAATTAATGTTAAAAGAAGCATTATTATCTTTTATCATATATAAAGGTAAAGAGTCATATGTTTTATAATTCTTAATTAAGGCTTCTTTAATTTGCCCACCTTTATTATTAATCGTAAGTTTTAAAACGCTGTTTTCTAAAACAGTAACCCCTTCTGAACCTGTGATTGCACTCTGTGCAAAAGCGCCTAATTTATTTGTAAGCGCTAACTTTTTAATTGAATCGTTTTCAAAAGCAGTTTTGTTAACAACTGTATTTGTAAGGGTATTTGTTTTTGTAGAATCTACAACTTGACTAGTTTTGGTATCTGTAGTAGTTTCTGTTTCTGGTTGATTGGTGTTCATCCACCAAAGAATAATACCTCCCAATAAAATCATTCCAATAAAAGAATTGAAGTCGAATTTTTTTTGTTCCATGTGTATATTTAAATGTCAATCTGTCATTAATAACTTCTTATTAGAAGTAAAAACCGACAAATGTAGCAAAACTGTATTGTTTTTAATTGATTTTGCTGTGATTTTTGTTGATGACTTTAATAGTTCAAATTGTGTTCCGTTTTTAAGCTATGAACTTTAGATTGTCGAATATTTAAGTGCTGCTTTTATAAAATCTACAAATAAAGGATGAGGTTTTAACACCGTACTTTTATATTCTGGATGATATTGTACACCCACAAACCAAGGGTGAGTTGGTACTTCTACTACTTCTACCAAACCAGTTGCTGGGTTTATACCTGTAGCTTTCATACCTTTTAGCTCTATTTGATCTAAGTAATCGTTATTAAATTCATATCTATGTCTGTGTCTTTCGCTAATTTTAGTAGCTTTATAAGCTTTGTGAGCGTTAGAGTCTTCCATTAAATTACAATCCCAAGCACCTAAACGCATGGTGCCACCTTTTTCTGTAACATCTTCTTGGCTTTCCATTAAGTTGATCACAGGATTTTTACAATCTTGTTTCATTTCTGTAGAAAAAGCATCTACCAAACCAAGTACATTCTTAGCAAACTCAATAACTGCCATTTGCATTCCTAAACAAATCCCAAAGAAAGGGATGTTGTTTTCTCTTGCATATTTTACAGCATTTATTTTTCCGTCAATTCCTCTATCACCAAAACCAGGAGCCACTAAAATACCATGTACACCTTTTAATTTTTTCTCAAAATTCTTTGCTGTTAAGTTTTCAGAATGTACCCAACGTACGTTTACTTTGGTTTCGTTAGAAGAACCAGCATGTATAAAAGCCTCTGTTATAGATTTGTAAGAATCTTGCAGCTCTATATATTTACCAATTAAAGCGATTTCTACTTCAGAAATTGGGTTTTTATGTTTTCTTAAGAACTCATTCCAAACTTTTAATTTAGGTTCTCCTTTAGAAGACAGTTTTAATTTATTAAGTACAACTCTATCTAAACCTTGGTCCAACATTAAATTGGGTACATCATAAATAGTTTCTGCATCTATAGATTGTATAACATCTTCTTTTTTAACATTACAAAATAAAGCAAGTTTTCTTTTAATGTCGTCAGAAATTTCGTGTTCTGTTCTACAAACCAAAATATCTGGACTAACACCACTTTGCATTAACATTTTTACAGAGTGCTGTGTGGGTTTTGTTTTTAACTCGCCAGCAGCAGCTAAAAAAGGGATTAATGTTAAATGAATAACAATAGCATTATCTTCGCCTTTTTCCCAAAGCATTTGTCTTACAGATTCTACATAAGGTAAAGATTCTATATCGCCAACTGTACCACCAATTTCTGTAATTACAATATCATATTCGCCAGTTTCTCCTAAAAGCTGAATTCTACGTTTTATTTCATCGGTAATATGAGGGATAACTTGAACTGTTTTACCTAAAAACTCTCCTTTACGCTCTTTATTTATTACAGATTGATAAATTCTACCAGTTGTAACATTGTTAGCTTGCGATGTTGGAATGTTTAAATAACGTTCATAATGCCCTAAATCTAAATCGGTTTCTGCACCATCATCAGTAACATAACATTCGCCATGTTCATATGGATTTAAAGTTCCTGGGTCTATATTGATATAGGGGTCTAATTTTTGTATGGTTACAGAAAAGCCTCTCTCTTGCAAAAGTTTTGCTAAAGATGCTGCAATAATTCCTTTTCCAAGCGATGAAGTTACGCCTCCTGTTACAAAAACGTATTTAGTATTACTCATGGTGTTCTTAGGTTTGCGCAAAAGTACTAACTCTAAATTTTCTGTCAAATAAAAAAGGTAAAAACATTTTTATATTTTAACTTTTATGGAGGTGAAAAAATATTTTAATTTTTTTTAAAATAGTATTTGTCAAAAATAAAAACAGTTGTATATTTGCACACGCTTTTAAAAGGATAAAAACTAAGAAGCACAAAAAACTAAAGAAGTCATTTAAAAATATATTATAATGCCGAAAAGAACTTATCAGCCATCAAAGAGAAAGAGAAGAAACAAACACGGTTTCAGAGAAAGAATGGCTTCTGCAAACGGAAGAAAAGTTTTAGCTAGAAGAAGAGCTAAAGGAAGAAAGAAAATATCTGTGTCTTCAGAAACTAGACATAAAAAATAATATAATGATTAACAATTGTTAATAATTAAGGTGTTACTATTTTTAGTAACACCTTTTTTTATATTCAAGCACTAATTATTTTTACAAACTCATAAAACACAACTATTTACCATGCCAAAAAGAGAAGACTTAAAATCAATTTTAATTATTGGATCTGGACCTATTGTTATAGGACAAGCCTGTGAATTCGATTATTCTGGTTCACAATCTTTACGTTCTTTAAGAGAAGATGGAATAGAAACGATACTTATCAACTCTAATCCTGCAACAATTATGACAGATCCTTCCATGGCAGATCATGTTTATTTGTTGCCATTAACAACAAAGTCTATTATACAAATATTAAAAGAACATCCACAAATTGATGCAGTCTTGCCAACTATGGGTGGGCAAACAGCATTAAACCTTTGTATAGAGGCAGATGACAAAGGAATTTGGAGAGATTTTGACGTAAAATTAATTGGTGTAGATATAGATGCAATAAATATTACTGAAGATAGAGAGCAATTTAGAGAATTAATGGGTAAAATAGGTGTTGATATGGCACCACAAGCTACAGCTACATCTTTCTTAAAAGGAAAAGAAATTGCACAAGAATTTGGTTTTCCATTAGTTATTAGATCTTCTTATACATTAGGAGGAGCAGGTGCATCTATTGTTTATAAAGCAGAAGATTTTGACGAATTGTTAAGCAGAGGTTTGGAAGCATCTCCAATCCACGAAGTGATGATTGACAAAGCAATGATGGGTTGGAAAGAATATGAATTAGAATTATTACGAGACAAGAATGACAATGTAGTAATTATCTGTTCTATAGAAAATATGGATCCTATGGGAATTCATACGGGAGACTCTATTACTGTTGCTCCAGCAATGACACTTTCTGATAAAACTTATCAGAAAATGCGAGATATGGCTATACATATGATGCGTTCTATTGGAGATTTTGAAGGTGGTTGTAATGTGCAATTCGCAGTTTCTCCAGATGAAAAAGAAGACATTATTGCAATTGAAATTAACCCAAGGGTTTCTCGTTCTTCTGCATTAGCCTCTAAAGCAACAGGTTACCCAATTGCAAAAGTAGCTACAAAATTAGCAATTGGTTATAGTTTAGATGAGTTAGAAAACGGAATTACAAAATCTACATCAGCTTTATTTGAGCCAACACTAGATTATGTAATTGTAAAAATACCACGTTGGAATTTTGATAAATTCGAAGGTTCAGACAGAACTTTAGGTTTACAAATGAAAGCTGTTGGAGAAGTAATGGGTATTGGACGTTGTTTCCAAGAAGCATTGCACAAAGCAACACAATCTTTAGAAATTAAAAGAAATGGTTTAGGTGCAGATGGTAAAGGGTATACAGATTATAATCAAATTATAGAAAAATTAACCAATGCAAGTTGGGATCGTGTTTTTGCTATATATGATGCTATTGCTATGGGAATTCCATTAAGCAAAATTTACGATATCACTAAAATAGACATGTGGTATTTAAAGCAATATGAAGAATTATTTCAACTAGAAAAAGAAATTTCTACCTATAATATAGATACTATAGAAAGAGATTTATTGTTGGAAGCAAAACAAAAAGGATATGGTGATAGACAAATAGCACACATGCTAGATTGTCTAGAAAGCCAAGTATACACTAAAAGAGAAGAATTAAAAGTACAACGTGTTTACAAATTGGTAGATACTTGTGCTGCAGAATTTAAAGCAAAAACACCTTACTATTATTCAACTTTTGAGAACGAAATAGAAACGGCAAGTGGAGAAATTACCATTGCAAATGAAAGTGTAGTTACCAATAAGAAAAAAGTAATTGTTTTAGGTTCTGGACCCAACAGAATTGGACAAGGTATCGAATTTGATTACTGTTGTGTACATGGAGTTTTAGCCGCAGCAGAATGTGGTTACGAAACCATTATGATTAACTGTAACCCAGAAACGGTTTCTACAGATTTTGATACAGCAGATAAATTATATTTTGAGCCTGTTTTTTGGGAACATATTTACGATATCATTCGTCATGAAAAACCAGAAGGAGTAATAGTACAATTAGGTGGACAAACAGCATTAAAATTAGCTGAAAAACTAACAAAATACGGTATTAAAATTATTGGTACTTCTTTTGAGGCTCTAGATATTGCAGAAGATAGAGGCCGTTTTTCTAGTTTATTAAAAGATAATAACATTCCTTATCCAGAGTTTGGTGTAGCAGAAACAGCAGACGAAGCTTTAGAATTATCAGATCAATTAGATTTTCCTATTTTGGTAAGACCTTCTTATGTTTTAGGTGGTCAGGGAATGAAAATTGTAATCAACAAAGAAGAATTGGTACAACATGTTGTAGATTTATTACACAAAATACCTAATAATAAATTGTTGTTAGACCATTATTTAGATGGAGCTATAGAAGCAGAAGCAGATGCAATTTGTGATGCAGATGGAAATGTGTACATCATTGGAATTATGGAACATATAGAACCTTGTGGAATACATTCTGGAGATTCTAATGCAACTTTACCTGCTTTTAATTTAGGAGATTTGGTAATGCAGCAAATTATAGATCATACACATACAATTGCTAGAGAATTAAAAACAGTTGGTTTAATAAACATACAATTTGCCATTAAACATGATACTGTGTATATTATAGAAGCCAATCCAAGAGCTTCTAGAACGGTACCATTTATTGCAAAAGCATACAAAGAACCTTATGTAAATTATGCTACAAAAGTAATGTTGGGCGAAAAGAAAGTAACAGACTTTACATTTAATCCTCAATTAGATGGTTATGCAATTAAACAACCTGTTTTTTCATTTAACAAATTCCCGAATGTAAATAAAAAGCTAGGTCCAGAAATGAAATCTACAGGAGAAAGCATCTTATTTATAGATAGTTTAAAAGATGATGAGTTTTATGACTTATATTCAAGACGTAAAATGTATTTAAATAAATAAAATATAGTTTTAAAATTATTAAGACATCCAATTCTTTATTAGAGTTGGATGTTTTTTTGTGAGATATTTTAAATGAATTTGTCGAATAACAACAATCTAAAAAAAATAAAGAAGATTTAAAAGAATCTATTTCTATTTTTAGAGTGAATCAAATAATAAATTAGAAAGTTTAAACATATAGTAATGTCAGACTAAAATACTTATAAGAGTAAGCAAAAAAAAATCCGAAGTAGTATCTTCAGATTTTTTTAAAACAGTTGTCAATTTATTTAGCTCCCCATTCTTTTAAAGAGTCTTCGTTCATTTTTACATAATCTGCATTTCCAGCTTTATTAGCTAATGCTAAAGATAGTTTTGCGGCAGCAATTGCGGTTGCAGTTTTACCCGCTTTTGCATGTATTAAAGATTGTTGCCTTAACATCCAAAATTGAGGATTTTCTTTAGACATCTCTATTGCTTTGTCAATCATTGTTACTGTTTTCTTAATGTCTTTATTTTCAGAATTATAATATACAGCAGCATCATAATAAGCTCTTGCATTTGGTTTTCCACTTAAAACTTCATCAATAGAAGCCATTACAGCTTTATCTGTTGGTACTGTAAAAGGCATACCAACATATACGTTTTCCCATAATAATCCTAAAAGTGCAGAATTGTTTGTAATATCATCTATCGTAATTGTAAAAGTTTCAACATCCATAGGCATTTTAATTACATCTACAGTAGCAGAAGCAACAACCTTATCATCATCCCATTCTTTTGGGTTTCCCCAATTGTTTGAGGCACTGTATAGTATTACATCCCATTTGTTTTTTCCAGGTTTTGTATAAAGTGCGTATGTACCCGCTGCTACATTCTTGTCACCTACCATAACCTCTGTACTAAAAGTTACTTCCGTATTTTTATTAGCGCCAGTTCTCCAAACTTTATCAAAAGGCACTAAATTTCCAAAAATAGCTCTTCCTTTCATTCCTGGTCTAGAATATGTTATGCTAACATCTGTTAAACCTACTTTTTGCTTTAGAGTAGCACTAGGACTTGGTGCAGGAGCAGCGATTTTTGCAGGTAGCGATTTTTTAACCTCTTGTACCACAATTTCTTTAGTGTCTTTATTTTGACAACTGATCATAACTACAAATGTTAAAATTGATAAAATGCTTAAGATTTTTACTAAATATTTTTTCATAATTAATTGATTTTAAATTTATTATAAAATTACAATTTCAAAAAACACTAAACGTTAACAAAAACTTAAAATAAGGAGATGTATCTTTGCTTTTTTATAAGTAATATGAAGAAATATATTTCAGAGTTTTTAGGCACATTTTCAATGATTTTTTGTGGTACAGGAGCCATGACAATTAATGAAGTTACTGGAGGAGAAGTAACTCATGTAGGTATTGGTATTACATGGGGTTTAATTGTAATGGCTATGATTTATGCTTTTGGAGAAACCTCTGGAGCGCACTTTAATCCTGCTGTAACTATTGCTTTTGCTTATGCAAAAAAGTTTGCTTGGAAAGAAGTACCAAAATTTATTATTGCCCAAGTATTAGGTGCATTTGCAGCTAGTTTACTACTACTATTTTTATTTCCTACTAGTGATTTTTTAGGTTCAACCATTCCCACTATTGATGTTTGGCGTGCTTTTGTATTAGAGTTATTACTAACTTTTTTCTTAATGGTTGTAATTATTAATGTGTCTACAGGTAGCAAAGAAATGGGGATTATTGCAGGTATAGCTGTGGGTGGTGTTGTCATGCTAGAAGCGCTTTTTGCAGGTCCAATTACCAATGCATCTATGAATCCTGCACGTTCTATTGCACCCAATATTGTATCTGGAAACGTTCGCAATTTATGGCTATACATTCTTGCGCCAATTTTAGGTGCTTTGTTAGCAGTATTGTCTTGTAAATTAATTAAAGACGATAATTGTTGTGATACACCTAATTGTTAAATAGTAAAGCCTTTAAAATTGAAAAACGTAAGTATTTTAGGTTGTGGATGGTTAGGAAAACCTTTAGCTGTTTCTTTATTAGAAGAAGGTTATTTTGTAAAAGGTTCTACAACTTCTTCTGATAAAATAGATGAATTACAATCTTTAGGTATAGAATCTTACATCGTAAATATTTCTGATTTTGAAGAATATGACGATTTTTTAACTACGGATATTTTAATTATTGCCATTACTTCTAAAGATGTTGATGGTTTTGAAAACTTTATTTCTCAAATTCAAAATTCTCCTGTACAGAAAGTGATTTTTGTTAGTTCTACTTCTGTATATCCTAGAATTAATAAAGTAATGACAGAAGATGATGCTGTTGTCAAAAACCATCCTTTAGTAACTATAGAAAACTTGTTTAGAGAAAATACCTTTTTTGAAACCACAATTTTACGTTTTGCGGGTTTATTTGGTGGGGAAAGACATCCAGCTAATTGGTTTAAAAATGGAAAAAAAATACCACAACCTAAAGGTTTTGTAAATATGATTCACAGAGAAGATTGTATCGAAATTATGCATACAATTATTGCTCAGAATTGTTGGAATATAACTTTTAACGCTTGTTCAAATCACCATCCAACAAGAGAAATGTTTTATGTAAATGCTAGGATTAGAAAAGATCTAGAAGCGCCAGTTTTTGAAGAAAATGAAGATTATCAATGGAAAATTATCAGTTCAGAAAAACTACAACATGTTTTAAATTATGAATTTATTCATGATAATTTATTAAAAATTTAATAGAGATATTCTTTGTTTAAGAATATGTTCTTCGTCTTAAAAAATTAAAAACAAAACCAAAACCAAACAACAAAAGTAACGGTGAAATTACATTTAAAAATTGCCAATAAGTACGTTCTTTAAATGCCTTTTGTTTGTCTAACATTCTAATTTTTAAACTTTTGTTTCTAAGTTGCATCAAGCCGGTGTCATCTAATAAATAATCTATAGTATTTAGTAAAAAATCTTTGTTACCAAATTGTTGATTGGTCCATTTATCTCTAGCCAAATCATATGGTTTTCCCTTTAAAAGTTGATTTTTGCCAACATCACCATCTGCAATAACTACCATTTTATTTGGGGCAGATTGCTCTTTATAAAACTTACTTGTAAATGGTTTTACTCTGTTTTTGTAAGCAGATTTAAACTGTCCTTCTAATAAAACCGCAAATAGTTGATTGCCGTTTTTGTAATCAGTTTCTAGAACTTCTTCAGCAATAGATTGTAACTCTATAAAGACTGGTGTACCTACTTTTTGAGTGAACACAGAGCTTACCAATAAAGGAGTTTTTTTAATATTGTTTTTAAGTGTATCTATTTGATTTGCAAATTGTAACCTAACAGGTGTTACGTTTTTTGTAATTACATTATTTGGGTTTGCACCAGCTAAAGGATGATAAAACCAATCTAAATTTTTAAACTGCGTTTGATTGCCAACTTGCCCAGTTGCAACAGGAATTTCAGCAGCATATAAATCTTTGATTAAACTACTGTTAATACGAACTCCGTAAGAAAATAAGAGGTCAGTAAGGTTTAAATCTCTTGGGTAAGCCAACATTTTATTATTGGTTGCCAAACTATCTTGGTCTGCTTGCACCATGTCTAACATCCAAAGTGTTTTACCACCATTTGCAATAAACTGATCTAAAACTAATTTTTCTTTTTCACTAAATTTTTCAGTAGGTTTGGCAATAACTACCAAATCTAAATTTAACAAGTCGCTTAAAGTTTGTTGTGGGTTTTTTGTAACCGAATCTAAGGTAAATTTTGCCAATCTGTATTTTTTAGCAACTTCACTTAAATAGCTATATTGATACATATCTTGCAATTCTCCATTTCCTATCAAAATAGCCACTTTTTGTTGTATATCTGTATTTACAGTATTGATAGCATTAGAAAAACTATATTCTAAATTTTCTATCGCTTTTTGTAATTGCTCTTTTTGAGAGGCTAACATGGCATTTGGTAATAGAGAAAAAATACTTGTTTTTTTACCATAATTAATTTCTGCCCAAGGAAAAATAATTGCTTCCGTCATTTTACCTTCTTCTTCAACAGTTAATTGACTTGGCATCATCCCTTTTTTTATCAACGCTTCACGTTGGTTATCTGGGTTTTCAAAATTGATGATAATATTGCTGTTCTCAGAAGCAAGTTCTTCTAAATATTGTTGGGTTTCTATTTGTAGTCTTTTAAATTCTGATGGAAAATCGCCCTCTAAATAAACATTTATAAATAAGGTTTTATTAACCTTAGAAATTATATCTAGAGTAGTTTTAGAAAGGGTATACCGTTTATCAGAAGTTAAATCGAATCTTTTGTAAACAGATTGACTTGCATAATTAAATACTATAATGGCTATAATTAAAAGTATAATACTTTTTACTTTTTTATTCATTTTCTAATTGTGTTTTAGTGATGAATAAAAAGAAAACAGTAATACTTAAAAAATAGATAAGATCTCTCGTGTCTATAACTCCTCTAGAAATACTTTTAAAATGCTCATTGATGCCAATTTTTTTGATAGCTAAATTATTATCAAATGTAGCTGAAAGTGCATCAAAACCATAAAATAATAAAAAGGTAATTAGCACCCCTAAAATAAATGCCACAATTTGATTTTTAGAAAGGGTAGAGGTAAATAAGCCAATAGCTGTATAGGTAGCAGCCAAAAAAAACAAGCCAATATAGGAACCAATAATGGTTGCAAAATCTAAATTTCCAACAGGATTACCCAAACTATAAACTGTATACACGTAAGTAAACGTGGGGATAATTGCAATAATTACTAGTAATAAAGATGCCCAAAATTTACCCAAAACAATTTGCCAATTAGTAATGGGTTTGGTTTTTAAAATCTCTATGGTTCCATTGTTAAATTCGTCTGCAAAACTTTTCATGGTAATGGCAGGTATTAAGAATATAAAAACCCAAGGAGCTAAATAGAAAAACGAATTTAAATCTGCAAAACCAGCATTTAAAATATTAAAGTCGTCTTTAAAAATAAATAAGAACAAACCATTTACAAGCAAGAAAACCCCAATTACCAAATAGGCAATTGTAGACGAGAAAAATGAGTTGAATTCTTTTTTTAGTATGGCAAACATATTTTATTTTTCTTATAACTTTTAAACTTATAGTAAAGTTACTTTTTTGTCTACACTCCAAGCCTCTGCTTTGTCATTAAAAAGCGCTTTGGTTTTTGTCCAAACATTTTTAAAAAGTTCAGAGTTTCTGTAATTTTCTAAATCTTGCTCAGTTTCCCAGTATGAATACGTAAAAAAAAGTTCTTTATTATTTTTATCTTGATATAATTCTAAAAGTTTACAACCTTCAGAATTTCTAATAAATTTCTTTTTTTCTTCAAAAATAGCTTTAAAATTTTCTATATGTTCTTGATGAAAACTCATCTTTACAATTCTAACAAACATGTTTAATTTAATATGGTAAATTCTTGGTTTGGTTTATTTTCAAAAGTAATGGTAACAACATCTCTATACTCTAAACCTAAGAGAGAGCTTGCGCCACCAACGGTGTCTAAATTACTTCTATAAATAGCTAGTTCTAAGTATGCTGCAGTGTTAAAAAGCGCTAATTTATGCCCTTCGTACTGTTGATTGCTATAAGCGCTATTACTTGCAACTTTGTTATATTTAGAAAAAATTTTAGTGAATTTATGTTTTTTTGCATTGATCGTAAAGTTTCTTCCTTTACCAATATCTTGAAACATTTTTTTATTAATGTTGGTAATTACATTTCCGTAATTATCAATGTATAAAACACCACCAATTATTTGATCTTGTTGTTGATTGGTTTTTGGCTGTATTTCTATAATTTTCTTAAAATCTTCAATTTCTTTACCTATTACGGTCAAGTTACCCCCTCTAATAATAAAGCAAGCTACTTGTACAAATACATCTAATACAGGAAAACTACTTTCAATTCGATCATGTATATTAATTTCTACAATTTTTTTAGGTTTTACTTCAGAAGCAATCATAGAAATTAAACCATTGTCTGGACAAACAAAAAAATGATCGTCTAATTCTAAAGCAATGTGTTTATTCTCTTCACTTAACTCAGAATCTACCCCCACAATATGTACTGTACCTTTAGGAAAGCTTTTGTAAGAGTTTTTTAAAATATAGGCAGTTTCTGTAATGTTAAAAGGAGAGATTTCATGGGTAATATCAATAATGTTTACTTCTGGTAATTCAGAAAAAATAGCTCCTTTTACAGCCCCCACAAAATGGTCTTTTGTTCCGAAATCTGTTGTAAGTGTTATAAAAGACATAAAAATTACTGTTAATTAAATGTGTAAAAGTTGTTAACTATTTTACGCAAATCTAATCAATTTAGAAATTTTATTCGCTATTTTTAGTTGAAATAAAATAGATATTAAACGTCAAAAAATAAACATTTGAACGAACGCATTATAGAGCTAGAAGAAATAAACCCAAAAGACTTTTTTGGGGCACATAATAGTACCATAGAGCAGTTAAAAAGGTATTTTCCAAAAATTAAAATCGTAGCACGTGGCTCTAAAATGAAAATTTATGGAGCATCTAATTTGTTAGACGAATTCGAAATTCGTTTAGAGCGTTTAATCAAGTATTTTAACAGATATAATAAGTTAGATGAAAATAGTATAGAGCGTATTTTAACATCTACAGGGCATGAAGAAAAAACAACAGCTTCTAAAAACACAAAAGATATTTTAGTTCATGGTGTAAGCGGTAAATTAATTAAGGCACAAACCGAAAATCAACGCAAAATGGTTTCTTTAATGCAAAAAAATGATATGCTTTTTGCTGTAGGGCCAGCAGGTACAGGAAAAACATATACAGCAGTAGCATTGGCAGTAAAAGCATTAAAAGAAAAAGAAGTAAGACGCATTATTTTAACAAGACCAGCTGTAGAATCTGGTGAAAACTTGGGTTTTTTACCTGGAGATCTAAAAGAAAAATTAGACCCATACATGCAGCCATTATATGATGGCTTAAGAGATATGATTCCTCATGAAAGATTAGAATCTCACCTAGAAAAAGGTGTCATACAAATAGCACCTTTAGCTTTTATGCGTGGTAGGACTCTAGATAATGCCTTTGTAATTTTAGATGAAGCACAAAATACAACCCATAATCAAATGAAAATGTTTTTAACAAGAATGGGTAAAAATGCAAAGTTTATCATTACAGGAGATCCAGGTCAGATAGATTTACCAAGAAAACAGGTTTCTGGATTAAAAGAATCTTTGTTAGCACTAAAAGATATAGAAGGTATTGCGCAAGTATACTTAGACGATAAAGACGTTGTAAGACACAGGTTGGTTAAAAAAATTATTACTGCTTATAAAGGTATAGAAACAGAATAGCTTATTGTAAATGGAATATAGAAGTGATTTTATTTAAAGAGAAATACAGAAAATAATACTTCTTATAAGAAATTTAATGGCTAATTTAGGAGAAGAAGGTAATGTTAATCTTAAAGCTTTAGATCAAGAGTTAAAAGAAAAATTAGATTTTGGATTTTTTGAAATTTTTGAATTGAGCAATGAAGATTTAAAAAAGAAAATAAATGGAGTTGATGTTTTAATTTTAGAGGAATTATTAAGAGTATTATATAAAATAACAATTCAAAATGTAACTCATTTAAAATCTAATACACTAAAAAGAGTTTCTTTACAGATAATTGATGAAATTGAAAATAAATCAAGTGTTTATTCTTTTGAAAGACAGCAAATAAAAAACTATTTTAAATCTGAATAAAA
This sequence comes from Polaribacter sp. YIW18, assembly GCF_057219325.1. Classification (NCBI taxonomy): domain Bacteria; kingdom Pseudomonadati; phylum Bacteroidota; class Flavobacteriia; order Flavobacteriales; family Flavobacteriaceae; genus Polaribacter; species Polaribacter sp. YIW18. The sequence continues at coordinate 45,386 of NZ_JBXVVE010000004.1, forward strand.
AGATATAGAAGACTTATTTTTGCCAAACAAACAACACAATATTAAAAATGAATACAATTAATGAAACAAATTTTAAATTTCCCAATTTAAAATCTGTTTACAAAGGTAAAGTTAGAGAGGTTTACAATATCAATGATGAGCATTTGGTAATGATTGCTACAGACAGATTGTCTGCTTTCGATGTAATTTTACCACGTCAAATTCCTTTTAAAGGCCAAATATTAAATCAGATTGCAACCAAAATGATGAATGATACAGCAGATATTGTTCCTAATTGGTTAATTGCAAATCCAGATGAAAATGTAGCAGTAGGGCATTTGTGTGAGCCTTTTAAGGTAGAAATGGTTATTCGTGGTTATTTATCAGGTCATGCAGCTAGAGAATATAAAGCTGGAAAAAGATTACTTTGTGGTGTATCAATGCCAAAAGGTTTAAAAGAAAATGATCAATTTCCAACACCAATAATTACACCATCTACCAAAGCTGATAATGGCGAACATGACGAAGATATTCCTAGAGAAGAAATTTTAAGTAAGGGTATCGTTTCAGAAGAAGATTATTTAGTTTTAGAAGATTACACACGCAAATTATTTAAAAGAGGTACAGAAATAGCTGCAAAAAGAGGCCTTATTTTAGTCGATACCAAATACGAGTTTGGGAAAACAAAAGATGGTAAAATTGTATTGATTGATGAAATTCATACACCAGATTCTTCACGTTATTTTTATACAGAAGGTTATCAAGAAAGACAAAATAAAGGCGAAGCACAAAAACAATTATCTAAAGAATTTGTAAGACAATGGTTGATAGAAAATGGTTTTCAAGGAAAAGAAAATCAGCAAATACCAGAAATGTCTGATGCGAAAATTATAGAAATATCAAACAGATACATAGAGTTATACGAACAAATTACTGGAGAAACGTTTGTAAAAGCATCTACAGAAAATGTATTAAATAGAATTGAAGAGAATGTAAATTCTTTTTTTAAAAAATAAATCTATTAAATTAAAAGACCTCACAGGTGTCAAAAAACCTGTGAGGTCTTATAAACTGAAAAAAATGATTATAGAACCAAGAACAAGAGGCTTTATTTGTTTAACATCACACCCAACAGGTTGTGCGCAAAATGTAAAAAATCAAATAGAATATGTTAAATCAAAAGGTAAAATAAAAGGACCCAAAAAAGTATTGGTAATAGGTTCGTCAACAGGATTTGGTTTGGCGTCTAGAATCACAAGTGCATTTGGTTCAGATGCTGCAACAATTGGCGTGTTTTTCGATAAACCTGCTTCAGAAGGCAGACCAGCTTCACCTGGTTATTACAATACTGCAGCTTTTGAAAAAGAAGCACACAAAGCAGGTTTGTATGCAAAAAGTATTAATGGAGATGCTTTTTCAAACGATATAAAACAACAAGTTGTCAATTTAATTAAAGAAGACTTAGGCCAAATAGATTTGGTAATTTACAGTTTGGCTTCACCTGTTAGAACACATCCAGAAACGGGTAAACGTTACAAATCGGTTTTAAAACCAATAGGAGAAGTTTTTACCAATAAAACAGTAGATTTTCATACGGGTAAAGTATCAGAAATCTCTATAAGTCCTGCAGAAGGAGAAGATGTAGAAAATACCATTACTGTAATGGGTGGTGAAGATTGGAAAATGTGGATGGATGCCTTAAATGCAGAAAATTTACTATCTGAAGGTACAACAACTGTTGCTTATTCTTACATTGGACCAGAAGTTACCAAGCCAGTTTACAGAAACGGAACTATAGGTACAGCAAAAGATCATTTAGAAGCAACAGCTTTCGAAATTACAGACGCTTTAAAATCTGTAGGAGCTAAGGCATACGTTTCTGTAAATAAAGCATTGGTAACTCAAGCTAGTTCTGCTATTCCAGTAATTCCATTATATATTTCTTTGTTGTATAAGGTAATGAAAGAAAAAGGAACTCACGAAGGTTGTATAGAGCAAATTCAACGTTTATATAGCCAAAGATTGTTTACAGAAGGTACTATTCCTTTAGATGAAAAAGGAAGAATTAGAATTGATGATTGGGAAATGGCTGAGGATATTCAAAAAGAAGTAATTGCGCTTTGGGAGTCTGCAACCACAGAAAATCTTACTGAAATTGGAGATTTAGAAGGTTATAGCAACGATTTTTACAACCTCTTTGGTTTTAAAGTTGATGGTGTAAACTATGATGTAGATGTAAACGAAATGGTAACATTACCAAGTGAAAAGTTATAGTATAACAAATACAAAACCTCAAATATTTCTATAATTATTTGAGGTTTATTTTTTTAATGAAAGCAGTAAACATAAAACAACTTAAAGACGAACTCTCGCACAAATCTGCGAATGAGTTAAAAGAATTGTGTTTGCATTTAGCAAGATTTAAAAAAGAAAATAAAGAACTGTTAACCTATTTATTATTTGAATCTCATGACGAAGAAATTTACATTCAAACCATAAAAGAAGAGGTAGATTTACAATTTGAAGAAATAAATACAAAGAATTTTTTTTATATAAGAAAAAGCACCAGAAAAATATTAACGTCTATAAAAAAACATATTAGATACTCTAAAAAGAAAGAAACAGAAGCAGAATTGCTATTATATTTTTGTAAAAAATTAAAGGATTTTAAACCTTCTATAAAAAGAAGCACTCGTTTGCAAAATATATTTGATATGCAACTAAGAATGGCAAAAAAAGCCATGGATAAATTACATGAAGATTTGCAATATGATTTTCAATTACAAATTGATGAATTGTTAGATAATGTCTAAAGAAAGACCAATTTTAAAGGGTTTGTTTAAAGAAGGTACTACAGATGTAGAAACTTTTCAGAACCAAACTATAAGACCCATTATTAAAATGCAACATGCATTATTAATTGCCTCTTTTGTAAAGTATTTACAAAAAAGAAAAATAGATTTTAGCCGTTTAACAGTTTCAAAAAAAAATCAAAAAATTGTTACTATTTATAAAACAGATCATAATCATAAAAATATTACTCTAGGCCTAATTATTGGCCATTTTACAATTGATGAGTTTGCTTTTTACAATACAAATGCATCAGAGTTAAATAGAAGAATATTACAGATTATTAGCCAAAGATTAATAGATAGTTTTCCAGAAATTACTGCATAAAAAAGCCGCTATCGTGTTAAATAGCGGCCCATCAATCAACCAAAAAACTTCATATTTATATTAAATGCTTCATATAAAAAGAAGTATAACATCAAATTTTATAATACAAAGATACGATATAATTGTTTAATAAAATGTTAAAAAAAATAAACAAAACTGCAGTAGTGTTAAAAAAAAAGGTACTGCAAAAGAACCTTTTTTTATATGATTAGATTATTTCTGGGTCAATAATTTTTTCTGATACTTACCTTGTACAATATCAATAATAACAAGAATAGCTATTACAAAGTAAAAAGTTGTTTTGCTCATAGGTACAATTTCATTGCCAAATAGTTTTAAATGCGCTAAATGGCCACCTTCTGTTACTAGCATTATTCCTACTATAAAAAGGATAAACAGCCCTAAAACTTCATACATTCTGTTTTTAGATAGAAATATCGAAATTTTATTTGCCATTAATAACATTAACAAACCACTTACAATAATGGCAGTTGCCATCACTATAAATGCAGTAGTTTCGTTTTCTATTTCTTTGGTTAAGCCAATAGCGGCTAAAATAGAATCAAAAGAAAAAACTAAGTTCATTAAAACAATGCTAAAAATTACAGCTTTAGAAGATTTGGACCCTTTTTCTGTAGTCATTTCAGAAAACTCTAACCCTTTTGTAGAAATCATGTACCAAATTTCTTTAATGGCAGTATAAATAATAAAACCACCACCAGCTAAAACAATTAAACTATGGCCATTAAATGCAAACTTTATAATATTTTCTATTTCTCCCGTTAAAAAACTAAATGGCTTTTGAAAATATTTAATTAAAGAAACCAATATTAATAACAAAACAATACGGAGTGCAATAGCAATTAAAATCCCTACTTTACGAACCCTTTTTTGGTCGGTTTGTGGCGCCTTTTTAGACTCTAAAGAAATGTATAATAAATTATCGAAACCTAATACAGCTTGCAATAAAATTAACATGATTAACGTAAAAATTACTTGTAACATTTTCTTTTTTTATTTTGTTGATGATTCCAAATATATTTTGATTGCAATGGTTATGCAATAGAAAATGTATTTATTTCTAAAAAAGATTTTCCCAAAGAATTTTAAAACTAACAAAAGCAATTAATACTGCAGTAGTTTTTTTTAATTGAATAGGTGTAAAAAACTGGTTGCTTAACCTGTTTCCAATTTGACCACCTATAAAAACAGTAACTAATAAAATACTCGTAAGTTGCCAATTTATATAAAATTGTGGGTTGCTAATTTGCCCAAATAAACCAGCTGTAGAGTTTACTAAAATGAAAACACTTGCTGCAGCAGCAATTTTTTGGGGTGTATTCCAATTTGTAAGATGTAATAAAGGAGCTAAAAAAATACCGCCACCAATACCCACCATACCCGAGATAAAACCAATAATAGATCCGTAAAAAGCATTTTTTTTATGATTGATTTTTGCTGTTTGTTTTGATGCAATTTTTTTTGAAAGCCACATGCTTAAAGCAGCAAATAAAAGTGTAAAACCAAGTAAGATAAAAAAGAAATTTTGATTTATTTTTAAATATCCACCTAAAAAAGCAAAGGGAAGACTAAACAAAACAATAGGTAGTAATTGTCGCCAATTAATTATTTTCTGCTTTTGAAACAAATACACGTTTCCAGAGACTACCATAATGTTACATAACAAAGCTGTTGCTCTTATTTGATAAAAAGCAATACCAGTTAAAGCCAAAACAGCCAAATAGCTAGAGCCACCACCAAACCCTACAGAAGCATATAATACTGCAACTGTAAAAAAGAGTAAAATAATAAAGAAGTATTCTTGTAATACTATAAGCATTTAGTTTTTTAAAGGCTATCTAAAATACTATTTTATTTTAGAAATTAATTAATATTTTTATTATTATACAATAATATTTGCTAAATTAATATATATATGCTAATTTTATATACATGAAACTAAATAACTGTCCAAATTGTTCTTCAGACAATTGTGTTAAAAGTGGAGTTGTTAACAAAAGACAACGCTATAAATGCAAAAGTTGTAACTATTATTTTACTGTAAATAAGCTTGGAAAAAAAATAGACGATTACTTTGTAAACAAAGCATTACAACTCTATTTAGAGGGGTTAAGTTATCGAGAAATTGAACGAATACTAGGGGTGTCTCATGTTAGTATTTTAAACTGGGTAAAAAGATATGGTATAAAAAGACCACAAAATAAAAATTACCATCCTACCTATAAAATATTAAATGCCAAAGAATTAGGTTTTTACTTTCAAAATGCTGATAATTTAAAAGGAGCAGGAGTAGTAGTTACAGAGTTAGGAGATAAGTTTATGTTAATTAAATGGGAGCGATTTAAGGATTAGATATACTATTTTAACAAAAATATATATAATTTTTTTTTTAACATAAGTTTTTGATGACATTCGTCGAGTGCACAAATCAATTTTTTAATCAATCAATAACTTATGAAACAATTAACTTTAAGATTATATATTTTTCTTTCTATAGTTTCTATATCTGTATTTGCTCAAGGGTCTCCAGATTATAATGGAGGTATTAAAGTAAAGCTAGATGAAGAAGGGAAAAAATATATTAGAATTATTTCCTGGGCTCAAATTTGGGGTCAGAACAATAGCGATGCTGCTCCAACAGCAGCTAAAACCAATTTTAATTTAAGACGTGCAAGAATATTAATGTTTGCTCAAATTAATGAGAAATTTTTAATCTTAACTCACTTTGGATTAAATAGTCTAAAAGGAGCAAATATGTCTCCTTTAGGAAAAGGAGAAAACTCTCAATTATTTTTTCACGACGTCTGGGGGCAATATCAATTGGGTAAAAATCATACTATTGGAGCTGGACTGCATTATTTTAACGGTATTTCTCGTTTAAACAATCAAAGTACATTAAATATGATGACTTTAGATAACAACCGCCAATCTTGGGCAACAATAGGTTTGTCAGATCAATTTGCTAGACATTTAGGAGTTTTCTTAAAAGGAAAATTTGGAAAATTACAATATAGATTGTCAGTTAATGATGCCGTTGTAAACGGGTTGGATGCTAGAACACCAGTAAATAGTGGTGAATCTATTTATGGTGGATCAAGATTATTAGGAACCAAAGAGGCAGGAAAAACTTTTGCAGGCTATTTCGATTATCATTTTTTAGAGCAAGAATCTAATTTTTTACCATATAAAGTTGGTTCTTATTTAGGAGGAAAAAAAGTATTTAACATTGGAGCTGGTTTTTTTGCACATCCTAATGGTTCTGTAGTAGCTAATAGTGCAGGAAACTTATCAGGAGAAAATGTATCTATTTTTGCTGTTGATGCTTTTTACGACACACCACTTTCTGATGATGGTAGTGCTTTAACAGCTTATGCAGTTTATCAAAATAATAATTATGGAAAAGATTATTTATTTAGCGCATATGGAACAGGTACTATGTTATACGGCCATCTTGGGTATGTTTTAGCAGGCGATAAAAACAAAACAAGATACCAGCCTTATATTTCTTATGGAAGTAATTCTTATGATGCCACACCTAATAATCGTAATTTATTTGGTATAGGAGCAAATGCCTATTTCAGTGGTCATAATTCAAAATTAACATTAGAATATAAAAATCAAAAATTTGGAACTATAAACCAAAATACATTAACACTTCAAGCAATGATTTATCTATAAAATTAAAAAATATGTCAGAAAGTAAAAATGCAAAAAAATATTGGAAAGAAAATCTAAAGTACCTAGCCATCTTATTGGTAATCTGGTTTGTAGTTTCCTATGGATGTGGAATTCTTTTTAGAGAAGAATTAAATCAATATAGATTAGGAGGCTTTAAACTAGGTTTTTGGTTTGCCCAACAAGGATCAATTTATGTATTTGTGATACTCATTTTCGTATACGTAAGATTGATGAATAAACTAGATAAAAAATACGGTTACGATGAAGAGTAATCAAATAAAATCAACTAAAAAATAAAAAATTATGAGCGTTCAAACTTGGACTTGGATTATAGTAGGAATAACTTTTGCACTCTATTTTGGAATTGCAATTTGGGCAAGAGCAGGTTCTACAAAAGAATTTTATGTTGCTGGTGGTGGTGTTTCTCCATTAGCAAACGGAATGGCAACAGCAGCAGACTGGATGAGTGCAGCTTCATTTATATCTATGGCAGGTATTATTTCCTTTGCAGGATACGATGGTTCTGTGTATTTATTAGGTTGGACAGGAGGTTATGTACTTCTAGCACTTTTATTAGCTCCTTATCTTCGAAAATTTGGAAAATTTACCGTTCCAGATTTTATTGGAGACAGATATTATTCAAATGGAGCAAGAACAGTAGCTATAATTTGTGCGTTAATTGTATCATTTACATACGTAGCTGGTCAAATGAGAGGTGTAGGAATTGTATTCTCGCAATTTTTACAAGTAGAAATTATTTGGGGTGTAGCTATTGGTATGTGTATTGTATTGGTTTTTGCCTTTTTAGGGGGTATGAAGGGAATAACATATACGCAAGTAGCACAATATTGTGTTTTAATTTTTGCATTTATGGTGCCAGCTTTTTTTATTTCTTTTCAAATGACAGGAGATGTAATTCCTCAAATAGGAATGGGAGGCACCTTAGAAGATGGAACATATCTTTTAGATAAATTAGATAGCTTACACACACAGTTAGGTTTTAAAGAATATACAACTGGTTCTAAATCAACTTGGGATGTTTTTGCAATTACATTAGCATTAATGGTAGGTACAGCAGGATTACCTCATGTAATTGTGCGTTTTTTTACTGTACCTAAAGTAAAAGATGCACGTAAATCTGCTGGTTATGCCTTGTTTTTAATTGCAATCTTATATACAACAGCTCCAGCTATTTCAGTTTTTTCTAGAACAAACTTAATTGAAACTGTTAGTGAAACTAAATACTCTGAAATTCCTGAATGGTTTAAAAATTGGGAAAACACAGGTTTAATAGCTTGGACAGATAAAAATGGCGATGGTAAAATACAATATATTGCAGGGAATGCTTTAGATGGTAAAAAACCAGTTTACACAGAAACAAGAGGTATTTATGGCGAACGAATGATTGCGAATGCAAGTGCAGCCAGAAATGAGTTGTATGTTGATAGAGATATTATGGTTTTGGCCAACCCAGAAATTGCAGGCTTACCAAATTGGGTAATTGCGTTGGTGGCTGCAGGTGGTTTGGCAGCAGCATTATCAACAGCAGCAGGTTTGTTATTAGTAATATCAACTTCTATTTCTCATGATTTAATTAAAAAACAAATCAAACCAGATATTTCAGATAAAGGAGAGTTAATGTGGGCAAGAGCTTCAATTTTTGTAGCAATTTTAATTTCTGGATATTTTGGTATCAATCCACCAGGGTTTGTCGCCGCAACTGTAGCATTGGCTTTTGGTTTGGCAGCAGCATCCTTTTTTCCTGCAATCATACTGGGTATTTTTGATAAAAGAATGAATAAAGAGGGAGCCATTTCAGGTATGGTTGTTGGAATCATTTTAATGTTGTTTTACATGATGAAATATAAATTAGACATGTTTGGAGGAGGTACAAAAGAAGATTGGTGGTTTGGCACATCACCAGAAGGTTTTGGTACAGTTGCTATGATTGTAAATGTTGTAATTTCTTTAGTGGTTTCTAGAGTTACAGCAGCACCCCCAAAAGATGTGGTAGACATCGTAGAGAGTATTAGAATTCCTTCTGGAGCAGGAGAGGCTTCAGTACATTAACCATAAAAACCAGCACTTTTTTTAAAGTGCTGGTTTTTAAAAATAGATGAAAATTAATTTTGAAAAAAAGACACGAACAAAAATTAGTATTATTATCTTTAGGATTATTTATTGTTTTAAATATTCCTTTTTTGTTAGTATTTAATAGTGCTAATACTGTTTTTGGGGTTCCTGTTTTTTATTTTTCAATATTTATAATTTGTTTACTATCGGTTTTAATATCTTATTATATCTTAAAGCGTTTTTATGAGTAATTGGTTGCTAACCTTAATAATACTTTTTTATTTAGGGTTGCTTTTTTATGTAGCCTATTTTGTAGAAAAAAAGACCAAGAATAAGTGGTTAAATAGCCCATTTATTTACGCTTTGTCTTTTGCTGTATATTGCTCTGCATGGACTTATTATGGTAGTATTGGCGTTGCTGCCAATAAAGGGGTAAATTTCTTAACCATTTATTTAGGACCAGTCATCGCAGCACCCTTATGGATTATTGTTTTAAGAAAAGTAGTTCGTATTTCTAAGCAACATAAAATATCATCGTTAGCAGACTTTATCTCATTACGTTATGGTAAAAACAGGTTTTTAGGAGCTTTAGTCACTTTAATTTGTCTTGCTGGTATTTTACCCTATTTGTCACTGCAATTAAAAGCAATTTCAGAAACTTTTAAAATAATGACAACTAAAAGCAATTATGAATCAGGTTCAATTTTTGATGATTCTACATTTTATATCGCTTTAATTTTAGCCGTTTTTGCTGCGTTTTTTGGAACACAAACTACAGATGCATCGCAAAAACACAGAGGAATTATTGTTTCAATTGCTTTAGAATCTGTTTTAAAATTAGTCTTTTTTCTAATTATAGGTATTTATGTTACATATTATTTATTTGATGGAATGTCAGATATTATCACTCAATTTTCTACAACTAAAAATTTTAATAGGGTTGTTACTCTAGGAGGTTTAGAAGAAGGGTTTAATTGGTTTTTTACCATTATGTTGTCATTTATAGCTATTTTTTTATTACCAAGACAATTTCAAGTTTCTGTTTTAGAAATTAACAAAGAAAGGCATATTAAAACAGCTATTTGGGTATTCCCACTGTATCTTTTATTATTTAATATTTTTGTTGTTTTTATAGCTTATGCAGGTAAAATTAATTTAGGAGATACTGTAAATGCCGAGTATTTCTCTCTACTACTTCCATTAAGTCAAGGGCATACATTTTTGGCAACCTTGGTTTTTTTTGGTGGTTTATCTGCAGTGATTTCTATGGTGATTATTTCATCATTGGCATTATCTATTATGATAAGTAATAACCTTATAATTCCTTATGGGTTTTTATCAAAATTTAGTAAAAGTAAATCTGATGAAAATAATAGGTTCATTAAAAATATTAGACGATTCGCTATTTTCTTTATTATTATTGTAGCTTATGCTTTTTATTACAATTTTTCTGTTCAACTTTCATTGTACTCTATAGGTTTAACAGCTTTTGTTGTTATTGCACAATTGGCTCCATCATTTTTTATCGGTTTATTCTGGAATAGAGGGGCCTCAAAAGGTGCAATTATTGGTATTATTGGTGGGTTTTTAGTTGCTTTTTATACATTATTATTGCCATTTACTATAGAGGCAATTACTGGTGATACAAGCTTTGTAGAAAATGGGTTATTTTCTGTAAACCTTTTAAAACCTCATGCTTTATTTGGAATTGATTTTTTATCACCAGCTGCACACGCCTTTTTTTGGAGTTTTAGTGTAAACATATTTTTGTATATCTATTTTTCTTTAAATACAGTTGGTAATTATAGAGAACGAAATTATGCTGAAATGTTTGTGGATAGTAAAAACTTTTCAGAGTTACAAGATGGTGCTTATGTGTGGAAAGGTGAAGCTTATGTAGACGATATAAGAGACGTTTTAAATCGTTTTTTAGGAATAAATAAAACAGAAAAAGCGCTTAGAATCTTTTTTAAAAAATATAAAATACCCGAAAACACAAAACTTGCAGATGCAAGGCTTATTAATTTTTCAGAACAATTATTAACAGGTACTATTGGTTCTGCATCAGCAAAAATGTTAATTTCTAATGTAGTAAAAGAAGAAGAATTAAGCTTGTTAGAAGTGCTTAAAGTGTTAGAAGAATCTAAAGAGGCTATTGCACAAAGTAAAATGTTAGAAGAAAAATCTAAAGAACTTTCAACATTAGCAAGGCAACTAAAAAATGCAAATAAAGAATTAATTGAAAATGATTTGCAAAAAGATGAATTTTTAGACACAGTAGCACATGAGCTTAAAACACCATTAACGGGTATTAGAGCATCAACAGAATTATTGTTAGATGATGTAGAAATGCCATCAGAAATGAAAGATAAGTTTTTAAACAATATGCTTCAAGACTCTGAACGGTTATCAAGATTGATTAATAATATTCTTGATTTCGAAAAGCTGGCTACAAATCGTCAAGAGTTAAATTTTAAAGTTAATGATATAAGCAAGACAATAGCAAAAACTGTAAAGGCGTTACAGACCAATGCAAATAAAAAAAGGATTACGATTAAGCAATTAAATAATTATATTTTTAAATTAAAATATGATGAAGATAGAATAGTACAAGTACTTGTCAACCTTATTTCTAACGCTATTAAGTTTTGTCCAGAGGAAACAGGAGAAATAAAAATTGATTATCGATTAGGGAATGATAATATCGAAATTTCTGTTTCTGATAACGGAAAAGGAATTCCAAAAGAAGATCAAGATTTTATTTTTAATAAATTTTATCAGTCAAAAAACCAAAACATTATAAAACCAGAAGGTACAGGTTTAGGACTAGCGATTAGCAAAAGAATTATTGAAAAACATAACGGTAAAATATGGTTGCACAAAACCAGTGAAAATGGTACAGAAATTAAAGTAAAACTGCCTATATAAAGATGAAAAAGATATTAATTGTAGATGATGAACCCAATATTGTAATGACCTTAGAATATGCGTTTAAAAAAAAGAATTTTCAAGTTTTTATTGCTAGAGATGGTAGTGAAGCATTAGAAATAATAAAAACTGAAATTCCTGATGTAATTCTTTTAGATGTTATGATGCCAAAAGTAGATGGGTATAAAACCATTGAACATATTAAAAAAAATAAACTTTTAAAAGAAACAAAAGTAGTATTTCTATCTGCTAAAAGTAAAACTTCAGACATTCAAAAAGGTTTAGAATTAGGAGCTGATAAATATTTTACAAAACCATTTTCTATTCGAAAAATAGTGTTAGAAGTAAATGAATTAATCAATTAAAAAACATGAAATTATCATTAAATTCATTAGCATCAGATATTTTTATTACCATTTATGTGGTAATAACTTTATTTATTCGATTTAAGTTTGAACATAATAATTATGCTGTTAGTCCAGGATTATCTTTAATTTTTGGATTATGTTGTGTAGCCGTTTTATGGTCATTAATTAAATTGAAAATTTTAAATCCAAATTGGTTTGGATTATTTAAAACATCAAAAAAAAATCAATAACTAAAAATTAAATAATATGAGTAATTATCATATAAAAAACTTTCCAGAATATTATCACGTTTACAGAAACTCAGTTAGAGAACCAGAAACGTTTTGGGAAGAAATAGCAGAAGAACACTTTGTATGGAGAAAAAAGTGGGATAAAGTATTAGAATGGGATTTTAGCAAACCAGAAATAAAATGGTTTGAAGGTGCTCAATTAAATATTACAGAAAACTGTATAGATAGGCATTTAGCTACAAGAGGAGATAAAACAGCCATTCTTTTTGAACCTAACAATCCAGAGGAAGAGGCGCAGCATATTACCTATAATCAACTTTCAGAAAAAGTAAATCAGTTTGCAAACGTTTTAAAAGAAAATGGTATCAAAAAAGGAGATCGTGTTTGTATTTATGTACCTATGATACCCGAATTGGCCATTGCAACTCTAGCTTGTGCAAGAATTGGAGCCATACATTCTGTAGTTTTTGCAGGTTTTTCTGCAACAGCTTTATCTACAAGAATTAACGATGCAGACTGTAAAATGGTTATCACATCAGATGGTTCTTACAGAGGGTCTAAAACCATCGATTTAAAAGGTATTGTAGATGAGGCATTAGAATCTTGTGCTTCTGTAAAAACTGTTTTGGTGGCTAAAAGAATCAATTCAGATATCAACATGAAAGTAGGACGTGACAAATGGTTACAACCGTTATTAGACAAGGCTTCTACAGTTTGTAAAGCAGAGGTTATGGAAGCAGAAGATCCCTTGTTTATTTTATATACCTCAGGTTCAACTGGTTCTCCAAAAGGAATGGTGCACACTACAGCTGGCTATATGATATATACAGCTTATACCTTTAAAAATGCATTTCAATATAGAGAAAATGATGTTTATTGGTGTACAGCAGATATTGGTTGGATTACTGGGCATTCTTACATTGTGTATGGTCCTTTAGCAAATGGAGCAACTACAGTGCTATTTGAAGGAGTACCAAGTTATCCAGATTTTGGTCGTTTTTGGGAAATTGTACAAAAGCACAAGGTCAATCAATTTTATACGGCACCTACAGCTATTAGGGCCTTGGCCAAACACGGTACAGAGTTGGTAGATAAATATGATTTATCTTCTTTAAAAGTACTAGGTTCTGTTGGAGAGCCAATAAATGAAGAAGCTTGGCACTGGTATAATGATACCATTGGAAAAAAGAAAAGTCCAATTATAGATACTTGGTGGCAAACAGAAACAGGAGGAATGATGATTACGCCAATTCCGTTTGTAACCCCAACAAAACCAACCTATGCAACATTACCATTTATTGGAATTCAACCTTGTTTGATGGATGAAAATGGACAAGAACTAAAAGGAAATCAAGTAGAAGGTCGATTGTGTATTAAATATCCTTGGCCAAGTATGGCAAGAACCATTTGGGGAAACCATCAACGTTATAAAGAAACCTATTTTTCTGCTTATGAAAACACCTATTTTACGGGTGATGGTGCTTTACGTGATGAAGTTGGTTATTACAGAATTACGGGTAGAGTAGATGATGTAATTATTGTTTCTGGTCATAATTTAGGAACTGCACCTATTGAAGACGCCATTAATGAACATCCAGCTGTGGCTGAATCTGCAATTGTTGGTTTTCCTCATGATATAAAAGGAAGTGCTTTATATGGTTATATTACTTTAAAAGATTTAGGAGAAAGTAGAGATCATACTAATTTAAGTAAAGAAATCAATCAATTAATTTCAGATAAAATTGGACCTATTGCCAAATTGGATAAAATTCAATTTACAGAAGGGTTGCCAAAAACGCGTTCAGGTAAAATTATGAGACGTATTTTACGTAAAATAGCTTCCAGTGAAATGGATAATTTAGGTGATACAAGTACCTTATTAAATCCAGAAGTGGTTCAAAAAATTATTGATAATAGACTGTAAGATCTAGAATTAAATTACTCTCTTAAAAGGAAGTCGAAATTTTTTTTTGAGTTATTTTGTTAGTTGCGTAATAATTTTTTTATAAACAGTTACATAATACTCATGAAACCTTGGAAGCAATACGTTTTCAAGGTTTTTTGTATTTTTTAAAACAGCTAAATTAAAAAGTTGAATGCCATCAACTTCTTCTACTTGCATTTTTAAGTTGGCAATAGGTTCTTTTAATTCAGCAATAAATACATGATGATGCTCATTATCTTGAATTCCGTTTGCATGTGTTACTTGATGAATTCTTGTACCGATTTTAATCAACTCATTAGCATTTAAAACCAAACCAATTTCTTCAAAAACCTCTCTTTTAGCAGCAGATAAAATAGTTTCTCCAGCAGCAATATGGCCTGCAACAGAAATATCCCACAAACCAGGAAACACTTTTTTGGTTAAAGCTCTTTTTTGGAGTAGTATTTTTTCATCTTTAGTAAACAACCAAATATGCACAGTGGCATGAAACCAACCACTTTTATGAGCTTCAGATTTTAAAGCCCTTTTTCCTGTGGATTTTCCTTCTGGAGTTAAAATGTCTATAAGTTCATCCATAGTGATAAATTAAAAATTATGAATTACGAATTTTTAAATTCGTAATTCATAATTTCAAATTCGTAATTATTTATTTAAAATAAGAAAACGTTTCTCCGTCTTTAATATTTAGCAAAGTTTCGTAAATCATTTTAATTACATTTTCTACATCATCTCTATGTACCATTTCTACTGTGGTGTGCATGTATCTTAAAGGTAAAGAAATTAAAGCAGAAGCTACGCCACCATTGCTGTAAGCAAAAGCATCTGTATCTGTACCAGTTGCTCTAGATAATGCAGAACGTTGAAAAGGAATATTTTTGCTTTCTGCAGTTTCTGTAATTAAATCGCGTAATTTTTGCTGAACAGCTGGGGCGTAAGCTACAACAGGTCCTTTACCAATTTCTAAATGACCAGCTTTCTTTTTGTTAATCATTGGTGTTGTTGTGTCGTGAGTTACATCTGTAACAATAGCCACATTTGGTTTAATGGTTTGGGTAATCATTTCTGCACCTCTTAAACCAATTTCTTCTTGTACAGAGTTGGTTATGTACAAGCCAAAAGGCAATTTCTTTTTGTTTTCTTTTAACAAACGTGCTACTTCTGCAATCATAAAACCACCCATTCTGTTGTCTAAAGCTCTACAAACAAATTTGTCTCCATTTAAAATATGAAATTCATCGGGATAGGTAATTACGCAACCTACATAAACGCCTAAAGCTTCTACTTCTTCTTTTGTTGCACAACCACAATCTATAAAAATATTGTCTGGTTTTGGTGCTTCTTCATTAGATTTGTCTCTAGTATGTATTGCTGGCCAACCAAAAACACCTTTTACAATACCGTTTTTTGTATGAATATTTACTACTTTACTAGGTGCAATTTGATGATCTGAACCCCCATTTCTGGTTACGTAAATTAAGCCATTTTCTGAAATGTAATTTACATACCATGAAATTTCATCTGCATGCCCTTCTATAACTACTTTGTATTTTGCATCTGGATTGATAACTCCAACTGCAGATCCATAAGTGTCTGTAATAAAATTATCTACATAAGGTTTTAAATAGTTCATCCAAATTTTTTGGCCTTCCCATTCGTAACCAGTCGGTGCTGGATTGTTTAAGTATTTTTCTAAAAATGAAAGAGATTTTTTATTTAAAATCGTTTTTTTTGCCATTATATAAAATTTATAATTGTTTATTTTTCTTAGTTTTAGGTAAAAATAAAACGATTTTTTTACTAATCTTCATATTTGTTCTAAAATATTGTAACAAATCCCTAGGGATACTTATTTAATTAAAGTAATCTTTCAGTTTTTTAAAATTATCAGTAGCAACTTACATGATAAAAAAACAATGTTTTAATAAATAAAAAGGTTTAACTTTAGCTTTTGATATCAATAATACCTTACTATTACAGATAGTTTTTTAATGTGTATGCAAATAAAACCACTATTCTATAAAAAAGAACTAAAATAAACTCAAAGTATTTATTTGTAATAAATAATTTAACCAAAACATATAAAAATGGCGTAAAAGCAATTGATAATTTAAGTATAGAAATAGGTACAGGTATGTTTGGTTTATTAGGACCAAATGGTGCTGGTAATCCTTACAATAAATTAATAGACACAAAATCTGATGATAATAGAAGGAAGCTTTAAAAAAAAAACTATAAAGTATTAAAAAATTAAAGGTTACATGGTTTTTTATTTATTTTGCGTTTGTCTTTTTGGGATAAAAAAGCGAAAAAAAATATTTATTTTTTAGAGGTTTAAATCACATTTAAAACAAAATACTAATACTTTTCAACAGTAAAAAGATTGTTAAATAATGAAACAAATTAAAAAAATACTAATTTTTAGTATAAGTATATTTTTTTTACTCTCCTGTAAAAAAGATAAAAACCTTTCTTTACAATATTTAGACGAGTATATTTTAAAAGAGTCAGCTTTTTTTAATAATACTTTGATTGGCGGTCTATCAGGGGTAGATTACACAAATGGTTTTTATTATTTTATTGTTGATGATGGCAATGATCCAAGGTTTTTAAAAGCAAAAATTAATATAGAAAATAATAAAATTACAAATATTAAGTTTTACAATGTTCATCATTTAAAGGATACAATAAGTACTTTTTATAAAAACAATTACTTTGATTTAGAATCTATTTTTGTTGATGAAAATACAAATGAAATCCATTTTGTTAGCGAGGGTAATATCGCATACAACAATCCAACCTTCGTTTTTAAAACAGATAGTTCAGGTTATTTTATAAAAGAATTTCCATTACCAAAAACCTTGTCTCATATACAAAACATGAAACATAATGCTACTTTAGAAGCTTCTTCTAAAAGTGCTAATAGCAAAGGGTTTTGGGTGGCTATGGAAGGTGTCTTAAAATCAGATGGAGTAGATCCTACTTTTACCGAAACAAATTCGCCAATTAGACTAACTTATTTTGATAAACAAACAGGTAAAGCTACTAAGCAATTTGCATATCAACTAGAAAAAATTACAAAGCCTGCTAAAGGAGATGTAAATTTAAACGGAGTTACAGCTATTTTAGAATATGAAGAAAATAAGTTTTTTGTGGTAGAAAGAACCTATCAAAATGGATATGATGTTTACGGAAATATTATTCGTGTTTTTAAGGCAGAAGTTACAGAAAGTACGACCAATTGTATAGCAATAGATTCTTTAAAGAACACAAAATTTATCGCTTTAAAAAAAACATTAATATTTAATTTTGAAAGTATAAAAGATAAGTTAGCCCACGGATTTATAGATAATATAGAAGGAATTACATTTGGGCCAACATTAAAAAATGGGAATAATACCTTACTGTTTGTTTCTGATAATAATTTTCAAAAATATGGCAAACAATTAAACCAGTTTATTTTGCTAGAAATGACAGATAAATAAAATAATTACTACTTTTACGACACCAGAATTTTTTTAATGAAATTTACCAAACTCAAATACAATATTCTTCAGAAAAAATTTAATAAGTCTTTATTAAACTCTATAGAAACTAGAAAAATATCACAAAAAAAAATTGTTACTGTTGGTATTATTTCTACAGAAGACATTACATCTAAAATACCAATTTTAGATATTGTAGAAGATGCTTTAGAACTTAGAAACCTAAAAATATACTCTTACAGAAAGTTTAACAAGCATAACAAATACTCATACAAACATTTTTCTGAATCCGATTTAAATTGGAAAGGAGCTTATATTCAACAGAGTTTTAAAAGCTTTTTAGAACAACCGTTCGATTTGTTAATTGGCTACTTTAACCAACCTAATTTGTATGCAGAAAATGCTGTTTTACAATCTCAAGCAACTTTTAAAGTGGGCTTTTCTAAGGTAAATTCATCTCTTTTTGATATAGAAATTTCAGAAGATATAGCCAATGTGGATCAATTTATATCCGAACTAAAAAAATACCTGCAAATTTTAAAAAAGCTATAAATTTAAACTTTCTATAAAAAGTTGTTTATTCTTTCTATTCCGTTTAAAAACCTAGTTTAAAATCAATCTTAAAATTGTAATTTTGCATTTCTAAATAAGTATATAATGCAAAAATTTATAGGCACAGGTGTTGCTTTAATTACCCCTTTTAAAGATGATTTAAGTGTAGATTTTAATGCACTAGAAAAATTAGTGAATTATAACATAGAAAATGGCACCAACTATTTAGTAATAAATGGTACAACTGCAGAAAGTGCAACCATTTCTAAACAAGAAAGACAACAAATAATTAACGCTATTGTAAAAGTAAACGCTAATAGAGTTCCTTTAGTTTTAGGTATTGGCGGTAATAATACAATGGCTGTTGTAGAAGATATAAAAAATACAGACTTAAGCAAAATAGATGGTATTTTGTCTGTAGCGCCATATTACAGTAAACCAACACAAGAAGGTTTTTATCAGCATTTTAAAGCCATTGCACAAGCAACACAAAAGCCAATCATTCTATATAATGTACCTGGCAGAACCGCAAAAAATATGGATGCAAGTACAACCATACGTTTGGCAAAAGATTTTAAAAATATAGTTGGTGTAAAAGAAGCAGGTAACAATACACAAAAATATTTAGAGCTTTTAAGAGATAAACCAGCAGATTTTTTAATAATTTCTGGTGATGATGATTTGGCTTTAGGAGTTACTTTAGCAGGTGGTTCTGGTGTAATTTCTGTAATTGGGCAAGCGTATCCAAAAGCATTTTCTAATATGATTAACTGCGGATTAGAAGGCAAAAACAAAGAAGGGTATGCAACTCATTTTAAAATGATGGAAATTATCGATTTAATTTTTGCAGAAAACAATCCAGCAGGTATAAAAACCGTTTTACAAGAAATGGGTATTTGTAAAAACACAGTTCGTTTACCATTGGTACCAGCAAGTAAAGAATTAGAAAGTAAAATAGCGGCTTTTGTAGCCCAGTTTTAAATTTTACATCAAGTTTAAGATTAACAAACTTTTAATATCTAAATTTACTTTTAACCATATTTTTTATTGATAATTGTAGAGTACAATTTAATTACAGATAAATCGTTTTTAAATTATCATAAAATCAAAGAATTACAATTATAAGTTTAGTTTCTAGTTGCTCAAAATAAATTCTTTTATTATCCATAATTAATTACTAATTTTGCCCAATGCAAAAAATTAAAAATTTAGCGTATTTATTTGTACTTAGCTTGTTGTTATTCTCTTGTGGAGAGTATCAAAAAGTATTAAATAAAGGTACTGTAGAAGAGCAATATAAAATGGCTGTAAAATTATACGAAAGCCAAAAATATTCGAAAGCATTGCGTTTATTTGAGAAAATTACCCCATCTTACAGAGGTAAACCTCAAATGGAGCGTGTTTCTTTTATGGTAGCACAATCTAATTTAAACGAAAAAAACTATACAATTGCGGGTTACTATTTTGATCGTTTTGTAAAAAACTATTCGAAAAGTTCTAAAAAAGAAGAAGCAGCATTTTTGACTGCCTACAGTTATAAATTAGCATCACCCAGGTTTAGTATAGACCCTACAGATACCAATAAAGCTTTAGAAGCATTTCAAAGTTTTATAAATAATTATCCAGATTCTGATAAAATAGAAGAAGCTAATAAATATTACAAAGAGATAAGGCAAAAACTAGAAAAAAAGTATTTCGAAATTGCCAAAACATACTACAGAACTGCAGATTACGATTTAAGAAATTACAAAGCAGCAATACAAGCGTTTGACAATTTGTTAGAAGATTATTTAGGTACAAAATACAAAGAAGAAGCTTTATATTACAGACTTAAAGCCGCACATGATTTTGTGCTAAAAAGTACAGATAGAAGAAAGACAGAGCGAGCTAAAGAAGCTGTAGACGCATACGATAAGCTAAAAATTAATTTTCCCAATTCTAAATTTATGGAAGATGCTAACGAAATGTTAGCCACTTTAGAAAAAGAGAAAGAAAAAGGAGACGTTTTTTTAAAAAAGCTTGACGAATACAATAAAAAGAACAAAGAAAACATAAAATAGTATTATGGATTATAAAGATACAAATGCAGCATTAAGTACCATTACTTACAACAAAGAAGAAATAGAGGCGCCAACTCAAAATATTTACGAAGCGATTTCTATTATTGCAAAAAGAGCTGAACAAATTAATGGAGACTTAAAGAAAGAATTGGTAGAAAAACTAGACGAATTTGCTACCTATAACGATTCTTTAGAAGAAGTTTTTGAAAACAAAGAACAAATAGAGGTATCTAAATTTTACGAAAGATTACCCAAACCAGCAGCAATTGCAGTAGAAGAGTGGTTAAATGATAAAGTTTATCATAGAACTCCTGATGCAGAGTAATGTCTGTTTTAAAAAATAAAAAAATACTTTTAGGTATTACTGCAGGAATTGCAGCATACAAAACGGCTAGTTTAGTTCGTTTATTTATAAAATTAGGCGCAGATGTTAAAGTTATAATGACACCTGCGTCTAAAGATTTTATAACACCTCTTACACTATCTACACTTTCTAAAAATCCTGTAAACTCTTCATTTTACTCTAAAGAAGACGAAAATGAATTGTGGAACAATCATGTAGAATTAGGACTTTGGGCAGATTTTATGTTAATTGCACCAGCAACAGCAAACACACTATCTAAAATGACTCATGGAACTTGCGATAATTTATTATTGGCAACCTATTTGTCTGCAAAATGTCCTGTGTATTTTGCACCAGCTATGGATTTGGATATGTATATCCATCCATCAACAAAGAAAAATTTAGATACTTTACAAAGCTTTGGTCATATTTTAATACCTGCAACTTCTGGTGAATTGGCAAGTGGTTTGGTAGGTGAAGGTAGAATGGCAGAACCTGAAGATATTGTATCATTTATAGAAAAAGATATTGTTTCTAAATTGCCTTTAAAAGGAAAAAAAATATTGCTAACAGCAGGTCCAACATACGAAGCTATTGATCCTGTTCGTTTTATTGGCAATCATTCTTCGGGTAAAATGGGATTTGCAATTGCAGAAGCAGCTGCAAATTTAGGTGCAGAAGTTTTTTTAATTTCGGGCCCAAGCAACCAACAAACAAAACATTCTTTTGTACATAGAATTAATGTGGTTTCTGCTGAACAAATGTACATAGAAGCACATAAATATTTTGATCAAGTAGATATTGCTATTTTTTCTGCAGCTGTGGCAGATTATAAACCAAAAAATGTTGTCAATCAGAAAATAAAAAAGTCTTCAGCAACGTTAGAGATTCAGTTAACACCTACAAAAGATATTTTAGCATCTTTAGGAGCTGTTAAAAAAGAGCAATTTTTAGTAGGTTTTGCATTAGAAAGCAATAACGAACTAAAAAATGCAAAAACTAAATTAGAAAGAAAAAATTTAGATGCTATTGTACTAAATTCTTTACAAGATAAAGGTGCAGGTTTTGCAACTGATACCAATAAAATTACTATTATTGATAAAAATTTTAACGAGAAATCGTTTCCATTAAAATCTAAAGTAGAAGTTGCTAAAGATATAATGAATGAAATTGTAAATAAATTACAAAAATAAATTGTCTGTTAAAGTTGTTGTAGCTAGTTTTTAGATAGTTAATCAACACAATTAAATAAACAAAGCTAATTTTATAAAATGCGTAAACTCTTATTTTTTTTTATTTTTTTGTCCGCTAGTTTGTATGTAACCTCACAAGAGCTAAATGCTTTGGTTACTGTAAATTACAATCAGGTACAAGGGTCTAATACCCAAGTTTTTAAAACATTACAAACTTCGTTAACAGAATTTGTAAACCAAACAAAATGGACTAACAAAACGGTACAGCCAGAAGAGCGAATAGATTGCGCATTTACCATTATAATAACTTCTAGAAACAACAACAATTTTACAGCAACCTTACAGGTACAATCTACAAGACCCATTTTTAATTCAACATATGCGTCGCCTATTTTAAATATTAAAGACAACGAATTTAATTTTCGTTACAACGAGTTTGATCCTTTAATTTATAATAGAAATACTTTTGATAGCAACCTAATCTCTACCATTGTTTTTTATATTCACGTAATTTTAGGCTTAGATGCAGATACTTTTGCACTTTATGGAGGAGAAAACGAATTAAAAGAAGCGCAAAATGTAATGTTACAGGCGCAACAAAGTGGACTTACCTCTTGGCAAAATGTGGTTGGAAAACAAAATCGTTTTTTATTAATAGACAATTTAATGGCGCCAAAATTAAAAGTGTTTAGAAATACTTTATACAATTATCATAGAAAAGGTTTCGATAATTTGGTAAGATCCAAAGTATCGTCTCAACAAAGTATAGAAGACAGTGTAATTGCATTAGAAGGCATTTTTAATAAAACAGTGGGTAATTATCTAATTAGAGTGTTCTTTGATGCAAAAGTAGATGAAATTGTTAATCTATACTCAGAAGAAACTCAAACCAGAAAAAAACAACGTTTGATACAAACTGTTCGTAGAATTTCTCCCAATAATAATTCTAAGTGGAGAAAAATAGATTAGATAGATATAAAAAAACATTTCTTTAGAATTCACAATTTTTCACTAATTTTATCTTCTAAAAATTAGTCAATTTGCTATCACAACTTTCTATAAATAATTACGCTTTAATCAATCATTTAAGTATTGATTTTTCTAACGGTTTATCTATCATTACTGGAGAAACTGGTGCAGGAAAATCGATTTTACTAGGCGCTTTGGGCTTGGTTTTGGGTAACAGAGCAGATTTATCGTCTCTAAAAGACACTTCTCAAAAATGTATTGTAGAAGCTAAATTGGCAATTACTAATTACAACTTACAAGATTTTTTTGAAGAAGTAGATTTAGATTACGAAGCAGAAACCATTATTAGAAGAGAAATTTTACCTTCAGGAAAATCAAGAGCTTTTGTAAATGATACACCTGTAACCTTATCAGTTTTAAACGAGTTAAGAACAAAATTGATAGATGTGCATTCGCAACATCAAACCATGCAGTTATCAGATACCTCTTTTCAGTTTGCCATTATTGATGCACTTGCACAAAATCAAGGAAAAATAGCCTCTTACAACAGTGGTTTTACACAGCTGAATGTGCTTAAAAAGGAACTAGAAGTATTAGAAAATCAGCAAAAAGAAGCCAACCAACAATATGATTACAATTTGCATCTATTTACAGAATTAGAAAAAGCAAATATTAAAAAAGAAGAACAAGACGAGTTAGAGGAAAAATTAGAGAAATTAAATAATATAGAGCACATCAAGCTCAACTTGTCTGAAGCTTTAGAAATTTCCATAAATGAAGAAATTGGCATACAAAATTTACTACACAGTCTAGAAACTAAATTAACTAAAATTGCCCCTTTTTCTAAAGAATACCAAGAGGTATTAGCAAGAATAACCTCTGTAAAAATAGAGGTTGATGATATTGTTACAGAATTAGAAAATGCCAACGAAACTGTAGAGTTTCGTCCTAACGAAGCAGAAGAAATTAACGACAGACTGCAAGTGTTATACAATTTGCAAAAAAAACATTATGTAAACTCTAATGAAGAATTGTTAGCAGTATTAGAGCAATTATCAGAAAAAGTAAGACAAGTAGAATCTGCAGAGGAAGAGATAGAAAACAAGAAAAAAGAAATACATGCGGTTGCAGAAAAGTTAGATAATATTGCCCATTTAATCAGTAATGCTAGAAAAAAGGCAATTCCACATTTAACCAAAGAATTACAAAATTTACTAGCAGATTTAGGCATGCAAAATGCACGCTTTTCAATAAAAGTAAAACCCACTATTATTTATTTTTCAAACGGAAAAGACGAATTAGAATTTCTGTTTGCAGCCAACAAAGGTGGTAATTTTGGCGAACTAAAAAAAGTAGCTTCTGGTGGAGAGTTGTCTAGAATAATGCTATCTGTAAAAAAAGTATTATCAGAAAATACACAATTACCCACCATTATTTTTGATGAGATAGATACAGGTGTTTCTGGAGAAGTTTCTAACAAAATAGCAGCTATTATGCAAAATATGAGTAAAAATATGCAAGTAATTGCCATTACTCACTTACCACAAATTGCAGCCAAAGGAAACAGCCATTATAAAGTGTATAAAGAAGAAGTAAAAGGAGTAACTACTACCAATTTAAAGCAACTAACTACAGAAGAACGTGTTGTAGAAATTGCAGAAATGTTAAGTGGAAAAGATATTTCAGACTCAGCTTTAATCCACGCAAAAGAATTATTAAACTAGAAACAAGAAAAGTGTATTAAGAAAAAGGATAGTTGTCAGTTCGAGCGCAGACGAGAACTTAATTGAAAACGATCAAAAAAAACACTACCTACTAAAAACCAACAACCACAATGTACAATTTACTAAAAGGAAAAAAAGGAATTATTTTTGGTGCTTTAAACGAGCATTCAATTGCTTGGAAAGTAGCAGAAAGAGCCCATGAAGAAGGCGCCGAATTTGTATTAACAAATGCACCTATTGCTATGAGAATGGGCGAGTTAAATGCATTGGCAGAAAAAACAAACTCGCAAATTATTCCTGCAGACGCAACATCTGTAGAAGATTTAGAAAACCTGGTAGAAAAATCTATGAATATTCTTGGAGGTAAAATCGACTTTGTTTTACACTCGATAGGTATGTCTGTAAACGTAAGAAAAGGCAAACATTACACAGATCCAAAATACGATTTTACTACCAAAGGTTGGGATGTTTCAGCAGTCTCTTTTCATAAAACGATGAATGTTTTGTACAACAAAAAAGCCATGAACAAGTGGGGAAGCATTGTGGCTTTAACTTATATGGCCGCACAACGTGTTTTTCCAGATTATAATGATATGGCAGACAATAAAGCCTATTTAGAAAGCATTGCACGTAGTTTTGGTTATTTTTTTGGGCGCGATCACAAAGTGCGTGTCAACACCATTTCGCAATCGCCAACACCAACCACAGCTGGAACTGGTGTAAAAGGTTTTGATGGTTTTATTGCCTATGCAGAAAAAATGAGTCCTTTAGGCAATGCCACAGCAGCAGATTGTGCAGATTATACCATTTCGTTATTTTCAGATTTAACCAAAAAAGTAACTCTGCAAAACCTATTTCACGATGGAGGTTTTTCTAACATGGGCGTAAGCGATGCAGTTATGAAAAAGTTTGAGTAGAAGCCATTTCCTGCTTTCGCTACTCGCTTTTTTTATTCAAAAAAGAATAAAAAAGAGCTCAAACAAACCGCTCAATCAGGGCTAAACCTGTTTGCTAGCTAATAGCATATTTTAAAGTTGATTTTTTTTTTTTTAGTAATAAAAACTTTCAACTTTCAACTTTTAAACTTTAAAATTTTGAAACTTCTTTTCAGCATCATAATACCTGTTTATAATCGTCCTAAAGAAATAGACGAGTTGTTAGAAAGTCTTACCCAACAAGATTTTCTAGACAGTTTTCAGGTGCTTGTTATTGAAGATGGTTCATCAATAACATCTAAAGAAATTGTTAAAAAATATACTTCAAAACTTACTATAAAATATTTTTTTAAAGAAAACAGTGGAGCAGGAGCAAGCCGTAATTTTGGCATGCAAAAAGCCACAGGAAACTATTTTATCATTTTAGACTCAGATGTTATTGTGCCATCTCAATATTTATCTGAAGTAAAAAAAGTGTTAGAAACTAATTTTACAGATGCTTTTGGTGGTCCAGATGCAGCTCATAACAGTTTTACAGCACTACAAAAAGCCATTAATTATTCTATGACAGCTGTATTAACCACTGGCGGCATTAGGGGTAGAAAACAAGCCGTTGGTAAATTTCAACCTAGAAGTTTTAATTTAGGATTGTCTCAAAAAGCATTCGAAAAAACACAAGGTTTTTCTAAAATGAAAAACGGAGAAGATATCGATTTAACCTTTAGATTATGGCAAAATGGTTTCGAAACACAATTGATAGAAAAAGCATTTGTGTATCATAGACGTAGAAGCACCATACCAGAGTTTTTTAAGCAAACATTTGGTTTTGGAACTGCAAGACCTATCTTAAATAAAAAGTATCCTAAAACTGCTAAAATTACTTATTGGTTTCCAAGTGTGTTTATTTTAGGCTTGGTTTTTAGTGTGTTTTTAGCCTTTTTTGGAGAGCTTATTTTACTAGCTTGCTATTATCTGTATTTCTTAGTTTTATTAGTAGGTGCAACGCTTAAATACGGGCTTATAGTAGGTTTTTTAAGTATCTTAACTACTATAACTCAATTTTTTGGTTATGGTTTGGGGTTTTTGAAAAGCCGTTTTTTTTTAGGAACTCACTAACTTTTTTTTAAATAAATGATTTTTAAATCTTTTATATACTAAGTTGGTAAAGCTATTTTTTGAGTAACCCTTAATTATTTCTTAGAAATATTTTAAGTAAATGTAAAAAAAAAGAGTTGATAAAATCAACTCTCTTTTTTAGTATAAATAAAAATTATTTAATAATTAATTTTTTAGTTTTTATTTTATTGTTAGTTGTTTTGATTCTTGCAAAATAAATCCCTTTATTTAAACCAGTAACAGAGTAGTTTTTGTTAGTATTTGTTTTAGTAAACCTTTTTACGATTTTACCAGTCAAATCAAAAACAACCACTTCATTAACAGCTTTGTTTATTTTAAAACTATTAGAAGTAGGATTGGGGTATAATTTTAAAATGTTGTTTTCTACCTCTATATCTTCGTTAGAAAGAGTTGCCGGCATATTGCCATATATTCTAAACTCACCAGGAGCTAAAGCTATTTGAGAAGTGGTATTGGTTACGTTGTAGGTTGCGTTGTTCTCTAATAAATTATACCAAGTTCCTGTCTGCTGAAAAGAGGGTGTGATACTTTGTGTTGTAACTCCAAAATTCCCTAAAATTAAAACATATTGTAAGTCAACTGCGTTCGAGTTTGTTAATTGAATTTTCTTTAAACCATTTGTATTTGAAGCATCAATAGAAAAGTTTGAAGTTTTAAAAATTTCATATTTTAATTTTAAATGAATTAGTTTAGACCAAGTATTATATACATCTTTTCTGTCTTGATCATCAAAATAATTCCATAAAATTGGTTTATTACCTGTTCGTCCATTTTGATCGATAGAAATATCATAACCCAATTCCCCAAATTGCCAAATCATTTTTGGTCCTGGAACTGTAAAATAAAAAGCAGCAGCCAATTCTTCTCTATCTAAAGCTGTGCTTATATTTTTGATATTATAATTTCCACTAGAATTACCAAATTGTAAGTTTTTATACATTAAACGCTCTTCATCATGGCTTTCCATATAACTTACATTTGCAGGCACAGACCAACCTCTGTTTTTAAAAGAAATCCAAGAAAAATCTGAATCGCTACCAAAACCCATTGTTGCTTGGTTGTATTGATGATTGTGGTTGCCCCAAACTAGAATACCTTTACCTTCATTTAACCTATAATTTACCCATTCAGTTTCTTCTGTATTTGTACCTAAATGTTCAAATATGATGTAAAAATCAGGATCAATTTCCCATTGATAATCTGCATATTCTTTTAAAACATCTACTCTATCTTGCTGATATGCGTTAGTACAAACTTCACTTCCTGTACAATTTTGAGTAAATCCTTTGGTTAAATCCCATCTAAAACCATCAATTTTATATTCTTCAATCCAATATTGAGACACTCTTTTTACATAATCTCTAACATCTTGTTTAGAGTGATTAAAATCGTTAAAAACACTGTAAGAATGTCTTGCGATAGGATTAAAAAAAGGACTATTTGTACTTGCTTGTCCACCATAACCTCCATTGTCTGTATTCCACATTCTGTAATATGGGTTTTGACCAGAAGCATGGTTAAATGCAACATCAATAATTACAGCAATTCCACGTCTATGACATTCATCAATAAACTTTTTAAATGCGGTTGTGTTACCATAATATTTGTCTAATGCCATATGAAAAGAAGGGTTATATCCCCAAGATTCATTGCCATCAAACTCCATTACAGGTAAAAATTCGATAGCATTGATACCTAAGCCTTGAAGGTAATCTAAACGTGCTTTTACAGCATCAAAACTATGTAATACATCAAAATCACGAATTAACAGTTCATAGATTACCAAATCTGTTTTAGCAGGTTTTGTGAAATTTGTATGTTGCCATACATAATCTGAATCACCAGTTCTTAACAAAGTAACTGCATGATTGGTTTTTCCTGAAGGATAATTTGGTAAATTTGGATAAGTAATATCATTTATATATTGATCATTATATTCTGATAAAACCACAGTAGAGTAAGGGTCTGCAACTCTCAAATCTGCTTCTATAATATATTGATAAGTATAATCTGTTTGTGGACTTAGATTTGTAAGTTCTATCCAAAAACGATTTTTAGAGTTGTCTTTTTTTAGCAAGTAATTATTATCAATTTCCCAATTGTTAAAATTACCAATTATATGTACAAATTCTTTTCCTGGTGCGTAAAAAACTAAAGTAGCTTTTGTGTTGTCAGAAGTGTTTAAATTAATGCCATCTTTTAAATTTGCAGGTAGTGTAGCCTCTGTAACAGTTGGTTTTACAATAGCTTGAAACGTTACACTTTTAGTTTTACCATTATTAATAGCTTCTAGAATATAAGTTGTGTTTTCTGAAACTGTTGGTGAAAAACTATAAGATGTTAAGTTTGATTTTTGGTCTATAGTGGCTCCGTTTGCTTTTAAAGTAAAGTTAGCGTTTAGAGAAGAAGTTGCATTTATAGTTAATGTTTCACCAGCATTTAAAATTGTTGTTGAGGTTGATGGTGCGTCTAATGTTAATTGAAAAGAACCTACATTAAAAATAAAATCTGCACAACTATTATCTTTCAGTTCTTGGTTACCAGATTCATTTCTAAATACCATACCCATATTGGTAATGCTTGCTGCTTCTGTATCTGTTAACGAATAATAGGTTTTTGGTATAAAAGTAATTTCCCAACGATTGTTAGATGAATTATAAGTCATTTCTCCAATTCCATCATTTTGTCCCCAATTGCCCACAACACTTGTGCTCCAAGCATCGCTTGCATTCCCCACACCAGAGTGTAAATATACTTTAGATGGATTATTTAATCCATTACAATCTGTTGCAGAGCTAGTAGCATCTAAACTAATGGTAATAGATTGGTTAATGTCAAAAGGATTTGGCGAAATGGTTACTTGACCAAAGCTTAAAGAACTAACAAATAAAATTAGAATTGTAATTTTTTTCATATAGTGTTGATTTTAAAAGACAAAGACTACCATTTGGTAGTCTTTGTCTTTTAAAAAAATTAATTTATTGTGTAAATAGGATTGTCTGGATCTGTAAAGTCTAAAACAAAAGAGTACGTTCCTGCAACTGCAATAATATTATCTCCTCCTAAATCTAAAGTTCCATCTGCGCCAGTATCACCATAATCTAAAGCCCAAGCCTCATTAGCTCTAAATTTATATTCACCATCTAAAAGAGTTACGTTGTTTAAAACCCAAACATCATCATTAGGTTGAGACCAATCTCTACTAAAAATGGCATCTGATGTAGCTCCCCAATCGTTATAAGCAGAACCTACAAGTCCCCAAATATGTTCAATAGGTTCTAGAGAATATGATAAGTCATTTAAATTAACAGTAACAATATATCTACCAGCTGTGGTTGCAATATTATCTCCTCCTAAATCTAAAGTTCCATCTGCACCAGTATCACCATAATCAGTAACCCATTCATTGTTCATTCTAAATTTCATTTCACCTTCTTCTAACTTTACAATCCCTCTAAACTGATCTGAATAAGAGTCGTAAGTTAGAGCGAAATCTGGAGTTGCACCCCAATTGTTATAAGCAGAACCTACAATACCAATTGTAAAAGGTTCCATAGTGTAAGTAAGGTTGTTTAAATTCATAAGAATTTTATAAGAACCTGCAGTTACAGCTATATTATCTCCGCCTGCATCTAAAGTTCCATCTGCACCAGTATCACCATAATCATTAGTCCAAAGGTTATTTTCTCTGAATTTTATTTCACCATCTATTAAAGTTACATAAGCAACTAAAACACCAGTATCTGAAGTTGTAAAAAATGGTAAATCTGGAGTTGCACCCCAATCATTGGCGGCAGAACCTACTACACCCCAAGTTGTAGATAAATCTAAGATACTAGAATATGGGGTTACATTGATGGTTTTTGCTTCAGAATCAATTAATAATTGTCCACCAACAAAACCTTGTAATTTTATTGATAAATCTGAAGCCATATCTGCTTCTGCCCCTACACCTAGAGCAATTGCATTTAGTTCTATAGTGGTAAATGATTTTTCTAAATCATCGCTAACATCTATACTAGTTGCTCCACTAAAATCTCCTGAAGCTAAATCTACAAGTAATTTATAAGTTGGTGCTGCACTAAAACCATAATCTGGTTCTGCCCAATGTGTATTTAAAGCAATATTGTCTTGATTTGCTTCTAAAAGTATTATAGGTGTAGTTTCTGCAACAATTAATTCTGTTGTAGAGTTTACGTTTTCATTTACTATTATTCGATCACTAATATCTTCGCAACTGGTAAAACCAATTGATACAATAATTAGAGCGAATAATGAATTTAATATTTTTTTCATGTCGTTATTTATTAGTATCCTGGATTTTGTGTTAAATTAGGATTGGTTGTTATAATATTATTTGGTAATGGAAAAATATTTCTGTAATCTTCTACACTAACACCATCTTTAGAGTCTCCTTTAAAAGGCCATAAATAAGTGTCAGATGTAAAGTAGTTATATCTAATTAAATCGGTTCTTCTTTGTCCTTCCCAATATAATTCGCGAGATCTTTCGTCTAAAACAAAATCTAACGTCAATTCTCCGCTAGTAATATTTCCGCTAGTATTTCCAAAAGCTCTTTCTCTTAATTCATTAATTTTAGTAACAGCTAAATTTAAATCGCCACTACCACCTCTAAGTGTAGCCTCAGCATAGTTTAAGTAAATTTCTGCCATTCTAATTAAAGCTAAATCTGTATCTACAAAATCTCCTGCTGCATCTGAGCCTTGGTTTCCATTAGAATCTATATTTTTAAATTTAGTAACTGCATAACCGTTTTCAAACGAAGGTATTTCTTCTATTTCTAAAGTTTGCCCGTCTTTATAGAACATTCCTCTACTATCTCCTACAAAAGGATTTATTGTGTAGGTAAATGAATTTAAATCTAAAGTGATGTAATATGTACCAGCTGTTGCAATAGGGATATTAGCTCCACCAGCTTCTAGAGAACCATCCGTATTATCATCACCATAATTATTACCCCAATCTTCATCGAATCTAAATTTCATTTCACCTGTATTTAAATTAGCATATATAGCGTAAGTATTGTTAGCGGTCTCATACATTTCCATATCTGGGCCATCCCAACTATTGGTTGTAGCATCACCTACTAATCCCCAATCTGACACAGTACCTAAATTGTTGTTTAAAGCTGTAACATCTACATCAAACTTGTTTACCAAACTTTTTGTAGTTCTTAAGCCTCCCCAGCCACCATTTACACCAAATTCTGTAGCATCCATACTACCACCAATAGCAGCGTGAACTAAAAATGTAGAACCTCCATAAGTTTGAGATCTTAAACCATCAAAATTTAAAGTAAAAATAAATTCATTTTGAGCACCATTTACATCATTATCAGCTAAAAATAACTCGTCATAAGCTGTTCCGTTTCCATTTGCATCATTTGTATTAATTGAATAGCTTGACGACATTACATTGTTTGAAAATGTTACAGCATCTGCATATCTTGGAGTACCTGTATAAACTTCTGCGTTTAAATATAATTTAGATAATAAAGCCCA
The DNA here is from genome assembly GCF_057219325.1 of Polaribacter sp. YIW18. Taxonomy (NCBI): domain Bacteria; kingdom Pseudomonadati; phylum Bacteroidota; class Flavobacteriia; order Flavobacteriales; family Flavobacteriaceae; genus Polaribacter; species Polaribacter sp. YIW18. The sequence continues at coordinate 77,702 of NZ_JBXVVE010000004.1, forward strand.
AGCAGCAACTTTATCTACTCTTCCGTATTCATTAGAACCACTTGGCTTTAATTTATCTTGTATGTCTAGTAATTCAGATTCAATAAAATTAAATATTTGTGTTCTTGTTGCTTGTTTTGGTAATTCTGTTGTTACTTCTGTAACTAAAGGTACATTACCATATAAATCCATTAAATTAAAGTATGCGAATGCTCTTAAAAAGCGAGCTTCTGCAATGTATGCTTCTACTTCTGTATCTGATAAAATAGCAGCATTGTCTATAAACGAATTACAAAAAGAAACTTCTTGTGCCAATCTGTAGTACATAGCTTCTGTGAAATCATTACTGCTAGACCAGTATAAACCATGTAAATCTGGTAAACCTGCATCTCCCCAACCCACTACTGCATGATCTGTTGTTAGTTCGTTTAAATTGAATAACATTCTAGAATATTGAGAAAAACCTTCATCAATATCTGCAATATCTGCTTGACCTGCAGGGCCTTGTTGTCCTGTTAGAGCTAAACTTGCATATAATTTTGCAAGTGCACCTTGTGCTTCTGTTGCGTTAGAAAACACATCTTCTTCTGTAAAACTATCTGGATCAATTGGAGATTGATCTAAGTCGTCATGACATGAAATTACTCCTAAAGAGAATAACATGATTACAATTAAATATCTAAATTTTTGTTGCATTTTATTGTATTTTTATTTAAAAGTTAATGTTTACACCTAAAACAAAAGATCTAGGTCTTGGGTAAAAGTTATTATCAATACCTAAATTAATTTCAGGGTCTAAACCATCATAATCTGTAACTATAAGTACATTTTGTAAAGAACCATAGAATCTAAATGTTGTACTTTCTAATTTTTTTAGAGTATAACCAACTGTAATATTATCAATTTTGAAAAAAGAAGCATCTTGTACAAAATGATCACTTAAAGCTGTTTTATCACTTATAACTGTAAAACCACTATTATAGTAGTCTGAGTGTAAGTTAGATAGTATGTTGTTGTTAGTTGCATTTATTTCTACCCCTCTATTAGCAGCAATATCATTATACATATAGTTTCCAAAACTAGCTCTTGTTTGTATTGATAAATCCCAGTTTTTATAACTAACATTAGAATTTAAACCCATTAAAATGTCTGCAAAAGGGTCTTCATTGATGTATTTGTCATCATCATTTATAATATTATCAGAATTTCTATCAACAAAAACTCCTTCTAAAGGCTTGCCATTAGTGTCATATACTTGTTGAAAAACATAAAAGCTATTTGCAGTTTCCCCTTCCCTATGAACTTGAACATTATTACCAACCCCTGTTGAAATACCACCTTGTGGTTGATCTACAGATAATTTAGTAATAGTATTATCATTTAAAGAAATATTATAGTTAACAGACCATTCTAAATTTTCTGTTTTAATAGGAGAGGCGTTAATGTTAAATTCTAAACCTCTATTTTCCATATCACCAATATTGGCATTAATTCTGTTTCCAAAATTTGTAAATGGATCTACAATAGAACTAGCAATTAAGTCATTTGTTTGTTTGATATATGCGTTAATAGAACCTGTAATTCTTCTATCTAAGAAAGCATAATCTATACCAACGTTAAAAGTTTTTCCAACTTCCCAACGTAAGTTTTTGTTAATTGGTTCTGGTCTAAACGTTTGGTAAAATGCATTACCAAATTGATAATTTGCAGTATCTGTACTACCATTGTATCTTGTTAAAAATTGATAATCACCTAAACCGTTAATATTTCCTATTTCACCATAACCAACTCTTAGTTTTAATTCATTAAAGAACGAGTTTTCCATAAAATTTTCTTTATGAATATTCCAAGCTGCAGCAAATGAAGGGAAAATTCCCCAACGATCATTTGGGTTTAATTTAGAAGAAGCATCTGCTCTTAAAGTAGCTGTTAAATAATATTTACCTTTATAATCGTAATTTGCTCTACTAAAATACGATAATAAGACGTTTTTAGATTTATCTACAAATTCAAAAGTATTACCATCTTCTTTAGCTTCACTATCAAAACTGTAGTTATCATATTCAAAAGATTGATATGCATGACCCGCTACAAGTGTTAAGTTATGAGCTTCATTAAATGTTTTGTTATAGGTTAAATAAGCGTCAAACACTTTATTGTCTGATTTTTGAACAAAAGAGGTTAAAGATCCATTAAATGTAGCATCTGAAGTTGGTATTAATTCAGAAGTTATTTTTCTTCCATGACTATTAGAAGTATCGTAACCAAAATTTACGGTTGCTGTTAAATCTTCTAAACCATGAATTTTATAGTCTAGTTTTGCATTTGTAACTAATCTTCTAATTTCAGCAGTGTCATTTATTAAGTTTAATAAAGCTAGTGGGTTTGTAGGAGCTAAATTATTTTGGTTTCCTGTACCATTATCTAACCAAGCAAAGTAACCACCATATTGCGAGTTTGCATCGTATACAGATTGTGTAGGGTCAAAAGTAGTTGCACTACCGATTGCTCCTCTATCTGCAAATGTATTTTCTGTATACATTCCTTTTACATTAAAATCTATTTTTAAATGTTTATCAAAAAAGGAAGGAGATACATTTACAGAGGCAGTTGTTCGCTTTAAGTTGTCTCCTTTTAAAATCCCTTCATGTTCAGAATACCCTAAAGAAGCTCTCATTGGCATTCCATAAAGATTACCTAAAGCACTAAAGTTATGATCTTGCCCAATGGCTGTAGTATAAATTTCTTCTTGCCAATCTGTGTTAGAGTTACCTAATAACCCTATTTGGGTAGGTGTACCAATTGTATTTATCAAAGTTTTAAATTGATCAGCAGATAAAACATCTACCTTATCTCTTAATGTATAAACGGTAGTTTGTGAACTAATATTAAATTTAAACTCTCTGTCTTTACCTTTTTTTGTTGTTATTAAAATAACTCCATTTGCTGCTCTAGAACCGTAAATAGCCGTAGAAGAAGCGTCTTTTAAAACTACAAAGGTTTCAATATCATTAGGGTTGATGAAGTTTAAAGGATTTCTAGATCCACCAACACCACCATTATCTAAAGGAATACCATCTATAACATATAAAGGTTCACTCGTTAAAGACAAAGAACCAGTTCCACGAATGTTAATAGTTTGTCCGTCCCCAGGGGCACCAGATCCAGCAATTACATTAACCCCTGCCACTTTACCACTAATAAGTGATTGTGCAGATACAATAGGCCCTTTGTTAAAGTCTTTACTTGTAAGTAAATCTGTTGTACCTGTTAAATCTTCTTTTTTAACAGTACCATAACCAACTACAACAATTTCATCTAATTGTTGAGAAGACTCTTCTAACTCTACAACCAAATTAAAATTTGATGTAATTGTAACTTCTTTATTAGCATACCCTAAATACCTAAAAAGAAGAACGTCTCCTTTTTTTACATTCGGTAAATTAAAGTTACCATTAAAATCTGTTTCAGCACCTTTTTGGGTACCTTTAACTATAATACTAACACCTGGTAGAGGATCTCCCGATGTTTTTTCTTTAACGATACCTTTTGCTGTTTGTTGAGCAAACATTGCAAAAGATGAACTTAAAAGAATACCAATTAAAAATAATTTAAGTTTTTTCATGTATAAATTGTTAAATAATAACTGTAAATTTGATTTGTTTTAACGATAAATTTACATTCCACAGAGTAAATATAGAATATAATCTAGTTAATTTGGTAAAGTTTAAGTAACGAAAACGGTTTCGTGTTGATAACTTTATTCTTTAAAATTCATTAATTTAGCAAAAAAGTAAGATTTAATTTGCCTATCCATAAAAAATGAAGCAAAAAATTACCATAAAAACAATAGCGAAAGAATTAGGTGTGTCAACTTCTACAGTATCTAAGGCCTTAAAAGATAGCCATGAGATTAGTACAGAAACAAAACAGAAAATTCAAGCTTATGCAGATCTCTACAATTACAAACCCAATAGTTTAGCATTACAATTAAGAAACCAAAAGACTAGGGTTATAGGTGTAATTTTACCTAAAATTGTACATCATTTTTTCTCTACAGTGATTATGGGAATTGAGGAAGGTGCTAACAAGAAGGGATACAATATTATGGTTTGTTTTTCTAATGAATCGTATAAAAAAGAAGTAGAAACATTAAAGGTTTTATCGAATGGTAGTGTAGACGGTTTAATTGTTTCTATAGCTAGTCAAACCCTTGAAAACAAAGATTTTAATCATTTTAAAGGACTGGTTGCTGAAGAAATTCCTTTGGTATTATTCGATAGAGTCGTAGATGAAATATTGTGTGATAAAGTAGTGGTGGATGATGTTGGTGCAGGGTACAAAGCCACCCAACACTTGTTAGATAATCATAGAACAAAAATAGCATTAATAACTACACCTAATCATGTGAATGTTGGTGCTTTAAGAAGGCAAGGTTATGAAAAAGCACTGATAGAATCTTATATCAAAACAAATAAAAAATTAGTTGTTGAAATTGATGAAAATGAAGATATAAAACCACAAATAGAAAAAGTTTTTGAACAAGATATTGATGCTGTTTTTGCGGTGAATGAAATTTATGCTGCAAATGCTATGAGAATAGCTAAAGAGAAAGGTTTAGAAGTACCAAAAGATATTTCTATTATTGGTTTTACAGACGGTTTAATCTCAGAATATTCATCGCCATCAATTACAACAATTGCACAACATGGTTTTACTATGGGGAAACAAGCTGTGGATTTATTAATTGAAAGAATTGAAAATGAATCGGAACTATTTAAACCAAAAAAAATAGTTATTTCTAGCGATCTAAAACTACGAGAATCTACGAAACCGTCGTCGTAAATATTTTAGTTGAATTTTATCAAAATCATAAAATTAATTTACCTTTGTTATAATATTAAGATTTATCAATAAATTTCATTCCACACTTTGTAATAACTGATAAGTCATAAAAACTTATCGTAATATTCATTTTATAATATTCGATAAATGGAAAAGCATAAATTAAATTTTTGGCAAATCTGGAACATGAGTTTTGGATTTCTGGGAATACAAATGGGTTTCGCCCTGCAAAATGCAAACGCTAGTAGAATTCTACAAATTTTTGGCGCAGACGTACATGAACTTTCTTGGTTTTGGATTATAGCACCTTTGATGGGGTTGATTGTTCAGCCAATTATAGGTTACTATAGTGATAAAACTTGGGGAAAGTTTGGTAGAAGAAAACCTTATTTTCTTGTCGGTGCAATTTTAGCTTCTATAGGTTTGGTTTTAATGCCACAAGCAGACATGTTTATTGCTTTTTTGCCTGCTCTTTGGGTGGGTGCTGGTTTTTTAATGATTATGGACGCATCTTTTAATATTGCAATGGAGCCTTTTAGGGCTCTTGTTGGCGATAATTTAAGAACAGATCAAAGAACTTTAGGATTTAGCGTACAAACCGCTTTAATTGGTTTTGGTGCAGTTATTGGGTCTTGGTTGCCGTATGCTTTAACTAATTGGTTTGGTGTTTCTAATGCAACTTCAGAAGGTGTTGTGCCACAAAATTTAATTTGGTCTTTTATTATTGGTGCAATTATTTTAATTGTTTCAATATTAATTACGGTTACAACAACTAAAGAATATTCTCCAGAAGAGTTAGCAAATTTCGATAATGAATCTTTGGCAACAAAGGAGGAGCAAGAAAAATCCAGTTTAATGGATATTTTTGAAGATTTTAAAAAAATGCCAACAACAATGCGTCAATTAAGTTGGGTGCAGTTTTTTTCTTGGTTTGGTCTTTTTGGTATGTGGGTTTTTGCAACACCAGCAATAGCGCAACATATTTATGGTTTACCACATACAGATAGTACCAGTACAACATACCAAGATGCTGGAGATTGGGTTGGAATTCTTTTCGGAATTTATAATTTAATATCAGCATTTTATGCCTTTGCATTGCCTTACATAGCAAAGAAAATTGGCAGAAAAAAAACACATGCATTTTCTTTAATTATTGGAGGTTTAGGACTTTTATCAATCTACTTTATGCCAGATGAAAACTGGTTGATACTTTCTATGATAGGAGTTGGTATTGCATGGGCAAGTATTTTAGCAATGCCTTATGCAATTTTAGCAGGTTCTATATCTGCAAAAAAAATGGGCGTTTATATGGGAATTTTTAATTTCTTCATTGTAATGCCTCAAATCATTAATGCATTAATTGGCGGTCCGTTAGTAAAATATGCGTATGGTAATCAAGCAATTTTTGCAATAGTAATTAGTGGAATTAGTTTTTTAACAGCTGCAGCCTTAGTTTACAAAGTAAAAGATGTAGACGATGTAGTTGAAACAGTTTAAAAATAGTAAATGAAAAAAGGGTTTATATTCGATTTAGATGGTGTTATTGTAGACACTGCAAAATACCATTATTTAGCTTGGAAAAAGCTAGCAAACACATTAGGTTTTGAGTTTACCAAAGAACAAAACGAACTTTTTAAAGGTGTAAGTAGAAAACGATGTTTAGAAATTTTATTAGAAATTGGTAACAGAGAAGCAACGCAAAAAGAATTTGATACTTGGATGATCGAAAAAAATATAGATTACCTAGAGTATATAGAAAATATGGATGCATCAGAAATTTTACCAGATGTACCTAAAGTATTACAATATTTAAAAGAAAATAAGATACCAATAGCCTTGGGTTCTGCAAGTAAAAATGCCCAACCTATTTTAGAAAAAGTAGGTTTGTTTCATTATTTTGATGCTATTGTAGATGGTAATAATGTTACCAAAGCAAAACCAGACCCAGAAGTATTTTTATTAGCGGCAAAACAATTAGGGGCAGATGCTAAGAATTGTATTGTTTTTGAAGATGCTGAAGCTGGTATAGAAGCTGCGAATGTAGCAAATATGATAAGTATTGGAATTGGAGATAAAAATGTACTTTCTAAAGCACAATTTAACTTTAAAGATTTTACAGAAATCAGTACAGAATTTATTCAAAAATTAATAGAAAAATAAGTAAAGAGAAACAAGAAAAAAGAACTAAGAATTTAGAATAATTTTAAAGGTAAAGTGAAGTTAAAATAGATTTTTATTACAGCTTCATATTTCTAATTTTCCACTTTTTTCTCTTAAAAAAGTATAAAAATGAATCAAGATTATATACAACCTAATGAATGGTCAATTCTAGAAGAAGGTTTTGATACTCAAAAGGTAAAATCTTCAGAAAGTTTATTTAGTATTGGTAATGGAGCTATGGGGCAGCGTGCCAACTTTGAAGAACAATATACAGGAGAAACGTTTCAAGGAAGCTATATAGCTGGTGTTTATTATCCAGACAAAACTAGAGTTGGCTGGTGGAAAAACGGGTATCCAGAATATTTTGCAAAAGTTTTAAATGCCCCAAATTGGATAGGTATAAACGTTCAAATTAATGATGAAAATTTAGATTTACACACCTGTAAAGAAGTGTCAAAATTTAAAAGAGAACTAAACATGAAAGAAGGTTGGTTGTCTAGAAGTTTTGAGGCTGTTTTACAAAACGGAATCAAAATTAAAGTTGATACAAAACGTTTTTTAAGTTTAGAATTAGATCAAATTGGTGCTATTAGTTACAATGTAACACCTTTAAATACAGATGCAAAAATTACCTACACACCGTATTTAGATGCAGGTATAACTAACGAAGATACCAATTGGGATGACCAATTTTGGGATGTTTTAGAAGTTTCTCAAAACAAAAAACAATCTTTTATACACGCAAGAACTATGAAAACACACTTTTATACGTGTACGTTTATGCAATCTCGTGTGTTTTTAGAAGGAAATGAAATTTTAACAGATTGTAATAGCTCTAAAACGGATAAAACAGCATCTAGTTCATATCAACAAGAAGTTAAAAAAAATCAAACGTATACAGTTCATAAATTTGGTGGTTATGTAGTAGATAGAATTCATAATAAAAACGAATTAGTAGCCCTTGCAAAAGATGTTTTAGACAAAGCTGTAAGTTTTGGTTTTGATGCATTATTAGAAACACAAAAACAATCTTGGGCACAAATTTGGCATATGTCAGACATTACCATTACTGGAGATGTAAAAGCACAACAAGGTATTCGTTTTAATATTTTTCAATTAAACCAAACTTATTTAGGTACAGATGCAACCCTAAACATTGGCCCAAAAGGTTTTACAGGTGAAAAATATGGTGGAAGTACGTATTGGGATACAGAAGCGTATTGTATTCCATTTTACATGGCAACCAAAGACCAATCTGTAGCTAGAAGTTTGTTGGAGTACCGATACAATCACTTAGAAAAAGCTATAGAAAATGCCGCAAAATTAGGTTTTACAAACGGTGCAGCTTTGTATCCAATGGTTACCATGAATGGTGAAGAATGTCATAATGAATGGGAAATTACCTTTGAGGAAATTCACAGAAATGGCGCCATTGCTTTTGCCATTTATAATTATCACAGATTTACAAACGATTATACTTACATTCCAGAAAAGGGATTAGAAGTTTTAATTGGTATTGCACGTTTTTGGCATCAAAGAGTTAATTTTTCTACCGCTAAAAATAAATATGTAATGTTGGGTGTTACAGGGCCAAATGAATACGAAAATAACATCAATAATAATTTTTATACCAATTACATTGCAAAATGGTGTATAGACTACGCACTAGAAAATATAGAAATTGTAAAAACAGACCATATATCTGATTATATCAGAATCAAAGAAAAAGTGGCTTTTACAGATGATGAGTTAATGGACTGGAAAAAAGTTGCAGACAATATGTATTTTCCGTTCTCTGAAAAACACAATATTTATTTGCAACAAGATGGTTTTTTAGACAAAGAATTAATTACGGTTGCAGATTTGGATAAAAGCCAAAGGCCCATCAACCAAAAATGGAGTTGGGATAGAATTCTACGCTCACCTTATATAAAGCAAGCAGATACTTTGCAGGGTTTTTATATGTTCGAAGATCATTTTTCAACAGAAGAATTAGAACGCCATTTCGATTTTTACGAACCATTTACAGTGCACGAAAGTTCGCTTTCTCCCTGTGTTCACAGTATACAAGCTGCAAAATTAGACAGAATGGAGCAGGCTTACGAATTCTATTTGCGTACTTCTCGTTTAGATTTAGACGATTATAATCACGAAGTAGAAGAAGGCTTACACATTACCTCTATGGCAGGAACTTGGATGAGTATTGTAGAAGGTTTTGGAGGTATGAGAATATTAAATAATACACTTTCTTTTGCGCCAAAAATTCCTAAAGGTTGGAAATCTTATTCGTTTAAAGTCAATTTTAGAGGGCAAATTATTACAGTAAACGTTGCTCAAAATGGAACCGTTTTCGAAATTGATGGAAATACAGAAATTAACATTTTAGTAAATGGAAATATTATAACAATATCTCCAAATAAGTTAGTAACAGTTTAATAGAATTATTATGAAACTTTTCAGAAACATTTTGTCGTTATTATTATTCATAGCTTTATTTTTTTCATGTAAAAATGAAGAATCATTAAAAAATGTTTCTGAAGTTTCTGTTTCTAACACCACTTTAGAAAGAGTTGAGCCTCCAAACTGGTGGATAGATTTTAAAAACACCACACTGCAGTTATTAGTTAAAGATGACACTATTGGTGCTTCTAAACCAAGTATAAATTATCGAGGTGTAACTATCGATAAATTTTACACAGCAAGAAGCAAAAATTATTTATTTATTGATATAACAATTGATGAAACTGTAAAAGCTGGAAAATTTGACATCACCTTTACTTTTGATGACAATTCTAAAAAAACACATACTTATGAATTAAAATCAAGAGAAAAATCAGCAGAAGATTATATAGGATTTGACAGTTCTGATGCCATTTATTTAATTACTCCAGATCGTTTTGCGAATGCAGACGTTACTAATGATAATGGTTCTGTAAATTCAAAAACCAAGGATACAGGTACATCTGTTTATTTTTTAAAAGAAACAACAATAAATAGAGCAGATGATTATGCAAGGCACGGAGGGGATATAAAAGGAATTACAAATCATATAGATTATATTTATGATATGGGGTTTACAGCTATTTGGTCAACACCACTTTTAACCAATAATATGCCAAGATCTTCTTATCATGGGTATGCAATTACAGACTTATATGAGATAGATCCTCGTTTTGGAAATTTAGCAGATTATAGAGCGCTAGCAGATAAGTTAAGAGAAAAAGGAATGAAATTGATCATGGATCAAGTTGCTAACCATTGTGGTAGCGAACATTGGTGGATGAAAGATTTACCTTTTGAAGATTGGGTAAATTATCAACAAAACTTCTTAAAAAAAGGAGATTTAATCACATCTAATCATAGAAGAACTTCAAATCAAGATTCTTACGCTTCTAAACAAGACAAAAAAGAAATGGCAGAAGGTTGGTTTGTACCCACAATGCCAGACTTGAACCAGAAAAATCCATTTATGGCAAAATACATCATTCAAAATAGTATTTGGTGGATAGAAACTATTGGTCTAGGGGGAATTAGACAAGACACGTATCCATATCCAGATAAAGATTTTATGTCAGATTGGGCAGGAGCAATCATGAATGAATATCCTAATTTTTCCATTGTTGGAGAAGAGTGGAGTTATAACCCATTATTGGTTGGTTATTGGCAAAATGGCGCCAAAAATAAAGATGGTTACGTATCTAATTTAAAATCTACGATGGATTTTCCCATGCAAAAAGCAATGATAGATGGGATTAATGAAGTTGAATCTTGGGACACTGGTTTGGTAAAATTATACGAAGGTTTAGCTAATGATTTTCATTATGCAACCCCAAAAGATATTATGGTGTTTTTAGACAATCACGACAAAAGTAGATTGTTTACAGAGTTTAAAGAAGATGTTACACAAGCTAAAATGGCATTAAGTTATATGTTAGTTTTACCTAGAATACCCCAAATTTATTACGGAACAGAGATTTTAATGAATGATACTGCAAAACCTGGAGATCATGGATTAATTAGAACCGATTTTCCTGGAGGTTGGAATTGTGACCAAGTAAATGCATTTACAGGCAAAGGTTTATCTAAAGCTGAAAAAGAAATGCAAAACTTTACAAAAAAAATGTTGAATTATAGAAAATCTTCTAAGGCAATTCACGAAGGAAAAACAGTGCATTTTGCCCCATTTATGGGTACCTACTTTTTGTTTAGAATAAAAGATGATGAAACAGTTGTACACATCATTAATAAAAATGATAAACCAATTCGTATTGATTTAAAACGTTATGCAGAAGTTGGTTTAGAGGGAAAGACATTAAAAAACATCATCACAGGAGAAGAATTTGTTTGGGGTGATGTTATCAATTTTAAAGAAAAAGGGAGTATTGTATTAACTACAAAAAATTAACTAATCTGCAAGACCTTTTCAGTTTTTTAAAACCTGAAAGGTCTAGAAATTTTAATCATGAAAAAAATACTAACCTTATTAGCAATTATAGTTTGTATTTCTTGTCATAAAACAGCAAAAGATAAAAAGCAAGAATCATCAAAACTAGCAATAAAAGCATATCAATTATCAACAACAAATTTAGTTGCTGGAAAATTAATTCGTGTAGATAGTTTTCCATCAAAATATATCACACCAAGACCTGTAGATGTTTGGTTACCAAAAAATTACTCATCAGAAAAACAATACGCGGTTTTGTATATGCATGACGGACAAATGTTGTTTGATGCAAACACCACTTGGAACAAACAAGAATGGATGATAGATGAGGTAGCTACCCAATTAATGCAAGAAAATAAAACAAGAGATTTTATTGTGGTTGGTACCCATAATATTCCTGCAATTCGTTGGCAAGATTTATTTCCAGAAAAAGCAATGAATTATCTATCTAAAGAAGATAAAGAGGCTGTTTACGAAGAAGCAAAAAAGAACAATTTTAGCACAAACTTAAAGGGCGATGAATATTTACAGTTTTTAGTGTCTGAACTTAAACCTTATATAGACAAAACCTATTCAGTCTATTCAAACAAAGAAAACACGTTTGTAATGGGATCTTCTATGGGAGGTTTAATGTCTATGTATGCAGTTGCAGAATATCCAATTGTTTTTGCAGGAGCAGCATGTGTTTCTACACATTGGGTTGGAGGTTCGCCTTCGGAACAAAACCCTTTACCAATAGCAATTTTTGCTTATTTAAAAGAAAATGTACCAGATTCAAAATCACATAAAATGTATTTTGATTATGGAAACAAAACTTTAGATCAATTGTATCCTCAATATGCACCAAAAGTAGATTCTATTTTTTTAAAAAACGGATATACCAAAGAAAATTATAAAAACTTATTTTTTGAAGGCACCAATCATTCAGAATTATCTTGGCAAAAAAGAGTAAACATTCCCTTAACTTTTTTGCTTAAAAAATAATACAAACTGTCAGTTCGATTGAATTTATGAGGAACGAATAAATTTGTATCGAGAACTTTTAAAATCATTTAGATATATCATAATATGAAAAAAAATATAATTCCTTTCTTACTTTTTTTTCTAGCCACTTTTTCATTTGCACAAAACAAATCAAGATATTTAGAAAATGTTGAAAAAAAAGAGAATAAGGTAACAATTATTGTAAACGATGGTGAGTATCATATTACTTACTTTACCCCAGAAATTGTACAAACTACTTTTATTCCTAAAGGTCAAGATTTTAAAGAGCAATCTCATGCTGTTGTTTTAAATCCAGAAAAAATAAAATTAATAGCACAATCATTAACAAATAGAACTACTATTATTTCTGATGGTATTGGTATAGATATTACACACAAACCTTTTCAAATTTCTTATTCAGATAAAAACAATAATTTTATAACCTCAGAAAAAAAAGGCTATTTCAAATCCAAACATATTCCTTTAGAAACAGTTAAAGGCAATATTGTTGCACAACAGACAGAAAAAATAGAATTCAATTTAACAAATGATGAGGTTTTATATGGTGCAGGAGCAAGAGCTTTAGGCATGAACAGACGTGGAAATCGCTTGGCGTTATTCAACAGAGCTCATTATGGGTATGAAACTCATGCAGAGTTAATGAATTTTACAATGCCCATTGTAATATCGTCTAAAAAATACATGTTGCATTTTGACAATGCACCTGTAGGATATTTAGATTTAGATAGTAAAAAAGACAATTCTTTAACTTACGAAACCATTTCTGGGCGCAAAACCTATCAAGTTATTATTGGTGATACTTGGCAAGAATTGATAGAAAATTACACCAATTTAACTGGTAAACAACCCTTGCCTCCAAGATGGGTTTTAGGAAACTTTTCTAGTAGATTTGGATACCATTCTCAAAAAGAAACCGAAGAAACAGTGGCAAAATTTAAAAAAGAAAATATACCTGTAGATGCTGTAATTCTAGATTTGTATTGGTTTGGAAAAGATATACAAGGAACTATGGGGAATTTAGAGGTTTACAAAGATTCTTTTCCCGATATGAAAGGCATGATTTCTCGTTTAAAGGACAAAGGTGTAAAAACAGTTTTAATAACAGAACCTTTTATTTTAACCAATTCAAAAAAATGGAAAGAAGCTATTGATAATGATGTTTTAGCAAAAGATTCTGTGGGCAAACCTGCAAAATATGATTTTTATTTTGGTAACACAGGTATTGTAGATATTTACAAAAAAAAAGGAAAAAAATGGTTTTGGAATATTTACAAAGATATTTTAAACTTAGGTGTAAAAGGTCTTTGGGGCGATTTAGGCGAACCAGAAGTGCATCCAACTTGGGTACAACATGCTAGAGGCTCAGCAAACCAAGTACACAATATTTACGGTCATGATTGGGCACGTTTAATTTTTGAGGGTTACCAAAAAGAATTTGCAAACGAAAGACCATTTATTTTAATGCGTGCAGGTTATTCTGGCTCACAACGTTTTGGAATGATTCCTTGGTCTGGAGATGTAAGCAGAACTTGGGGAGGTTTGCAATCGCAACCAGAAATTGCCTTACAAATGGGTATGCAAGGTTTGGGTTATATGCATTCTGATTTAGGTGGTTTTGCTGGCGCAAATTTAAATGATAATTTGTATGTAAGATGGTTGCAATATGGCGTTTTTCAGCCCATTTACAGACCACATGCACAAGAAGATGTAGCAAGCGAACCTGTTTTTAGAAGCCAATTTGCCAAAAAACATGCCAAAAAAGCTATTGAGTTACGTTATAAAATGTTGCCTTACAATTACAATTTGGCATTTCAAAACAACCAAAAAGGAACGCCTTTAATGCGTCCAATCTTCTTTGAAGAGGAGAATGATAAGTTGATGGAAAATTCAGAAACCTATTTATGGGGAAAAGATTTTTTAGTTACCCCAATTTTAAAAGATTCTGTAAAAAAAAAAGCTATTTATTTTCCAAAAACAGCCAATTGGTTTAATTTTTATGTTGATGAAAAAATAGTAGGAGGACAAACTAAAAACGTAACAGTAAAACAAAATGCTATACCAACTTATGTAAGAGGAGGTGCTCTTATTTTAATGGTAGATGTTGTTCAAACTACAGAGAATTATAATGCCAAAAAATTAGAATTACATTATTATTTTGATGCTTCTGTAAAAGAAAGTGAAAGAGAATTTTATAATGATGATGGCCTTACGGCAAATGCTTTCGAGAAAGAACAATATGAAATCTTAGAGTTTGAAGCAGAAACTTCTAGAAAATGGCTAGAAATTGATTTTGAAGCAAGATTTGGTTTAAATTGGAAACCATCAACAAAAGAAATTACTTTGGTGGTGCATAATGTAAATTGGAAACCCAAAAAGGTTCATGTAGATGGTAAAAAACTAAAAATAAAAGTAGAAAACAATAGGTTAAAAATTCCTATAAAATGGAATTCTAAAAAAGAATTAGAAATTAAAATTAAACGAAAATAAAACAGCAATTATGAAAAAAATATACAACATTTTATCGGTATTTATTTTAGCAATTGTAATTGCTTGTTCAACAGAAAAGGTTTCAGAAATGAAAATGACGCAAGAAAGGAATAAGAAAAAAGTAGTATATCAAGTTTTTACAAGACTTTTTGGTAACACAAATACCACCAATAAACCTTGGGGATCTATTGAAGAAAATGGAGTAGGGAAGTTTAATGATTTTACAGACAAAGCCCTATCAGAAATAAAAAAAATAGGAGTTACACATATTTGGTATACAGGTGTGCCTCACCATGATGTAATTCGAGATTATACAAAATATGGTATCTCAAACGACGATCCAGATGTGGTTAAAGGTAGAGCAGGTTCTCCTTACGCAGTAAAAGATTATTACAATGTAAATCCAGATTTGGCAGAAAACGTAGCCAGTAGATTACAAGAATTTGAAGCATTAATCAAACGTTCTCATGAGAATGATTTAAAAGTGATTATAGATATTGTTCCTAATCACGTTGCTAGAAATTATCAAAGTATTTCCAATCCAGAAGGTACCAAAGATTTTGGTGCAGATGATGATACCTCAAAAGAATATGATGTAAATAACAATTTTTACTATGTACCAAATACACCTTTTGAAGTACCCGATTTTTTAAATGGATACAAACCTTTAGGTGGTGAAAAACATCCTTTAAGTGATGGTAAATTTGAAGAAAATCCAGCAAAATGGACAGGAAATGGTTCAAGATCACCAAAACCTAGTTTTTATGATTGGTATGAAACTGTAAAAGTAAATTACGGTATTTCTCCAGAGGGTAAAAAAGATTTTGATGAATTGCCAGCAGGCTTTGAAAATGAAGGTTATCAAAAACATTTTGAGTTTTGGCAAGATAAAACAGTACCTAATTCTTGGATAAAATTTAGAGATATTACTCTCTATTGGCTAGAAAAAGGTGTTGATGGTTTTAGATATGATATGGCAGAAATGGTGCCTGTGGAATTTTGGAGTTATTTAAACTCAAATATCAAAATGAAAAACTCGGATGCTTTTTTATTGGCAGAAGTGTATAATCCAACACAATATAGAGCTTACATTAAAAAAGGAAAAATGGATTATTTGTATGATAAAGTGCAGTTGTATGATACGATAAAACACGTAATGCAAGGTCATGGTTTAACAGACAACATTCCTCCAATTCAAGAAGATTTAAAAGATATAGAGCATCACATGTTACATTTCTTAGAAAACCATGACGAACAACGAATTGCGAGTCCAGCATTTGCTGGAAATGCTTTAAAAGGTAAACCAGCAATGGTAGTTTCTGCAACCATTTCTACTGCACCTACTATGGTTTATTTTGGTCAAGAATTGGGTGAAGATGGTTCAGAAGACGCAGGATTTGGTAGTCCATCTAGAACTTCAATTTTTGATTATGTGGGTGTGCCAACTTTACAGAGGTGGGTAAATAATAAGCAATTTGATGGAGGGCAATCTACCAAAGAAGAAGAAGCATTAAGAGATTTTTATAAGCGTTTGTTAAATTTTACTATTGCTTCAGATGCTTTAATGGGTGAGTATGCAGATATACATCAATTCAACAGAGAAAAAACCTTAAATTACGGAGAGAAAATATTATCATTTGTACGTTGGTCAGAAAATGAAAAACTAATCGTCGTTTCTAATTTTGATGCCAAAGATCACCATAGATTTGTGTTAGAAGTTCCATCAGAAATCATAAAAAAATGGAATTTAGTTGATGGAAAATATCAAGTAACAGATCAATTGTATCAAAAAGAATCGTTCACCTTAAACGTTCAAGAAGGAAAAGGGTTGATTGCTCTAAAGTTAAGACCTTTAGAATCGTTTATTCTAAAATTATAAAATAATATTATGAAAAATATTTTTTTACTTTTTGCTTTTATATCAATTGTAAGTTGTCAAAAAAACTTAGAAAAAGATGATTCAAATTCTATAGATTTAGATCCTTATCAACCCAAAGAATATGTAAAAGTTACACATCCTGAATGGAGTAAAAATGCCACTATTTACCAGTTAAATACAAGACAATTTTCAGAAGAAGGCACATTTAAAGCAGCACAAACTCAATTACCAAGAATAAAGGAGTTAGGGGTTGATATTATATGGTTGATGCCCATAAATCCGATAGGTAAAAAAAATAGGAAAGGAACTTTAGGAAGTCCTTATTCTGTAAAGGATTATTATGGTGTAAACCCTGAATTTGGTACGTTTCAAGATTTAAAAAACTTTGTAAACGAAGCTCATAAGTTAGGAATGTATGTGATTTTAGATTGGGTTGCCAATCATACTGCTTGGGATAATGAGTTAGTTGAAAAACATCCAGAATGGTATGCAAAAGATTACAAAGGCGATTTTAGACCTACACCTTGGTGGGATTGGTCAGATATAATAGATTTAGATTATAACAAATCAGGAGTAAGAAAATACATGACAGAAGCCTTAAAATATTGGGTAAAAGAAGCAGATATTGATGGCTACAGATGTGATGTCGCAGGTTTTGTTCCTCTTGATTTTTGGAACAATGTTCGTAAAGAGTTAGATGCTATAAAGCCTGTTTTTATGTTAGGAGAATGGGAGTCTCGAGATTTACATGCTAAAGCTTTTGATATGACCTATGCTTGGGATTGGAATGAAAAACTCCATAATATTTGTATGGGAAAAGCGGACGTAAATCAATTATACATTTATTATTCTTGGAACGAAAGATTTTTCCCTAAAAACAGTATTCGTATGACTTTTGTAAGTAATCATGATAAAAATTCTTGGGAAGGAACCATGTACGAGCAATTTGGAGAAGGTTTAGAAGCGGCTATTGCATTATCTGTTGTTGGTGATGGAATGCCACTGATTTATAACGGTCAAGAAGCAGGAAACACAAAAAGATTGGAGTTTTTTGAAAAAGATCCTATTCATTGGAAAGAGCATGAAATAGGTAATTTGTACAAAAAACTTTTTGCTTTACTAAAATCGAATACAGCTTTGTGGCATGCAAAATGGGGTGCAACAATGATAAAAATTCCAAATAATCATGAAACTGAAGTATTGAGTTTTGTCCGTCAAAATGAAAAAGACAAAGTTTTCGCCGTTTTTAATTTTTCAAAAAACCAAAAAGAAATCACTTTTAAAGAATCTCTTTTTGAAGGGGATTATACTGACTTTAATTCATCAGAAAAAGTAAATTTAAATCAAAATACAAAGTTAACTTTAGCGCCTTGGAGCTATAAAGTCTTTGTTAAATAAATTAAATTATGAAAAAAATATTTTTATTAGCAAGTATTGCTCTTTTCTTCAGTTGTGCTCAACAAAATTCAGATAAAAGTGCAGAGAGTAAAAACCAAAACCAAGCTTTTGTTTGGGAAGGTGCAAACGTGTATTTTTTAATGACAGATCGTTTTAATAATGGTGATACCAATAATGATATTAACTTTAATAGAAAAGATGATGCTGCTGTTTTAAGAGGTTTTAAAGGAGGAGATATCAAAGGAATTACCCAAAAAATTAACGATGGTTATTTTACAGATTTAGGGATTAATGCTATTTGGATGACGCCAATTGTAGAGCAAATTCATGCAGGTACAGATGAAGGTACAGGAAAAAGCTATGGTTTTCATGGGTATTGGGCCAAAGATTGGACAGCAATTGACCCTAATTTTGGAACAAAAGCAGATGTAAAAGAAATGGTAGATGCTGCACATAAACAAGGAATTCGAATTTTATTAGATGCAGTAATTAATCACACAGGTCCTGTAACAGAAGAAGACCCTGTTTGGCCTTCTAGTTGGGTGAGAACAGCACCACAATGTAGCTATGATAATTATAAAAATACGGTAACTTGTACGTTGGTTAAAAATTTACCAGATATTAAAACAGAAAGTAATGAGGCTGTAGAATTGCCACCACTATTGGTTGCAAAGTGGAAAAAAGAAGGAAGATATGAGCAAGAGTTAAAAGAATTAGATGCTTTTTTTACAAAAACAGGATATCCAAGAGCGCCTCGTTTTTACATCATGAAATGGTTAACAGATTATATTACAGAATTTGGTATAGATGGTTATAGAGTAGACACAGTAAAGCATACAGAAGAATTTGTTTGGCAAGAATTTAGAGAAGCATGCGATTTCGCTTTTGCAGAATTCAAAAAAAATAATCCAGATAAGGTTTTAGATGAT
The DNA here is from genome assembly GCF_057219325.1 of Polaribacter sp. YIW18. Lineage (NCBI taxonomy): Bacteria > Pseudomonadati > Bacteroidota > Flavobacteriia > Flavobacteriales > Flavobacteriaceae > Polaribacter > Polaribacter sp. YIW18. Next base: position 96,828 of record NZ_JBXVVE010000004.1, read on the forward strand.
AACCATTTTTATTTGGTAGGCGAAGTCTATAATTATGGAATTTCAGCAGGTAAAGCTTTTGATTTTGGTGATAAAAAAGTCAACTATTTTGACAAAGCATTTAATAGTTTAATTAATTTTGAGTTAAAATGGAATGCCAAACAAATGGTCCAAAAAGATGTATTTCAACGTTATGATTCCATTTTACAAAATGGATTAAAAAATTATGGAATATTCAACTACATGTCTTCTCATGATGATGGGCAACCTTTTGATAGAGAAAGAAATATGCCTTTTAAAACAGCGACTATGTTGTTGTTAACTCCTGGAACTTCTCAGGTTTATTATGGAGATGAAACTGCTAGAGGTTTAACTATTGAAGGTGCAGTAGGTGATGCTAATTTACGTTCGTTAATGAATTGGGAAAAGTTAAAAACAGATCCTCAAACACAAGAAATTCATACCCATTGGCAAAAGTTAGGGCAGTTTAGAGCTAATCATCCAGCTATAGGTGCAGGTAAACATCAATTAATTTCTCAAGTTACAAACGAACTTGTATTTTCTAGAATCTATAGAGAAGATAAAGTTGTTGTTGGGCTTAATTTTAATAACAAAAATGTAATCATAGATGTTTCGTCTGTTTTTAAAAATGGCGATGAGCTCCATGATTTTTATTCGAAACAAAACGTAAAAGTCGTTGATGGAAAAGTAAAATTTAACTCAGAGTTTGACATAGTCTTATTAGAAAAGAAATAATGATGAAAAAAGTAGTTTTAATGATATTGTTTTTTGTGATAATATTTGCGTCTTGTAGCGTAAAATCATCACAAATAACCTCTCCAGGCGAAAATATTGCAGTAAGTTTTCAATTATCGCCAAAAGATGGAGCTTTTTCTTATTTAGTAAAATTCAAAGAAAAAACTATTATAGATACCTCTTATATTGGTTTTAATTTTAAAAACATGCCTTCTTTAAACAAAGGTTTTAAAGCGGTAGTAAAAAAGCCTGTAGAAGTAAATAATACATGGCAAATGCCTTGGGGAGAACAGTTAAATGTTGTTAATAATTATAATGAAGTAACTGTTCAGTTAGAGGAAATTACAGATTTAAAACGAAAAGTAAATGTAATTTTTAGAGTCTATAATGATGGTGTTGGTTTTCGATACGATTTTCCAGAACAAGAAAATGTAAGAGAAGTTTTTATAACAGATGAAAAAACAGAATTCAATTTAACAGAAGATTACAAAACCTTTTGGATTCCTGGAGATTGGGATATTTACGAGCATCTGTATAGTACTACAAAATTATCTGAAATAGACGCTTTAAACTATAAAGTAAATGAAGCATTAGCACAAACTAGTATTCCAGAAAATGCTGTAAATACACCAGTAACTTTGGTGGGCAAAGAGGGGGTTCATTTAAGTTTTCATGAAGCAGCTTTGGTCGATTATGCGGGTATGACTTTAAAAGTGGATACAGAAAAACTAAGTTTTACAAGCAATTTGGTTGGTTCTAAAAATACAGACTATAAAGTAAAAAGAACAGCACCATTTAAAACACCTTGGCGAACCATTCAAATAACAGACAATGCACCAGATTTAATTGCGTCTAACTTAATTGTCAATTTAAATGAGCCTAACAAATTAGGTGATATTTCTTGGTTTACACCAATGAAATATACAGGGGTTTGGTGGGAAATGCATTTAGGAAAATCTACTTGGGATTATGGAATGGAAATGGTTGATGGAAAATGGAAAGACACAGGTAAAGCTCATAGAAAACATGGAGCAACTACAGAAAATGTAAAACGATTTATAGATTTTTCTGCAAAAAACAATATTGGCGGTGTTTTGGTTGAAGGTTGGAATACAGGTTGGGAACGTTGGATTGGTTTTGAAGATAGAGAAGGAGTTTTTGACTTTGTAACTCCATATCCAGATTATGATTTAGATGAAGTAACTTCTTATGCAAAATCTAAGGGGGTTCAAATTATTATGCATCATGAAACTTCTGCAGCCACTAAAACCTATGAAAAACAACAAGATACAGCTTATGCTTTTATGCAGAAATATGGCATGCATACGGTTAAATCTGGTTATGTAGGTAAAATTTTACCAAAAGGCGAATTTCATCATGGGCAATTCATGGTAAATCAATATAATAATGCAGCTATAAAAGCAGCAAAATTTCAAGTGGCTGTAAACGCACATGAACCCATAAAAGCAACTGGTTTACGAAGAACATATCCAAATATCATATCTAGAGAAGGTTTACGTGGACAAGAATTTAATGCTTGGTCTTCAGATGGAGGAAATCCGCCAGAACATTTACCAATTGTAGCGTTTACAAGAATGTTAGCTGGTCCCATAGATTTTACACCAGGTATTTTTAATATCAAGTTTAATGAGTATAAAGACGGCAATCAGGTAAATACAACTTTAGCACAACAATTAGCTTTGTATGTGGTTGTTTATAGTCCTGTTCAAATGGCAGCAGATCTAGTTGAACATTATGAGGCAAATCCAAAACCATTACAATTCATAAAAGATGTAGGTGTAAATTGGTCTAAAACAAAGGTTTTAAATGGTTCAGTTGGAGATTTTGTTACAATTGCTAGAAAAGAGCGTGAAACGGATAATTGGTTTTTAGGAAGTATAACTGATGAAAATTCTAGGGAAATTGAAATAGATTTTAGTTTTTTAGAAAATAATATAAAATACGAGGCGATCATTTACAAAGATGGTAAAAACGCTCATTGGAATAACAATCCTTTAGATATTGCTATTGAAACGTTAACAGTTACTAAAGAAACTAAAATGAAGTTAAATTTAGCAGCAGGTGGTGGTTTGGCAATAAGTATAAAAAAGACGAATTAATTTTCATCTATATTATCAAAGGTTTTAATCATAAAAATTGCCCAAATAATTACGCAAATAACTACAAAAACTGAAAAGTAAAAAATAATATTATCTGCGTTCACGGTATACAAGTTTTAGGTAAATCATAACACCTAATAGGGTGGGTACCCAAAGACCTAAAAATATACCATGTAATTTATCGCCCGATAAAAAAAGATATTCTGCAGCAATAATAATAAGTGCACATAACACTAACATCAAGAGGTTAGAAATGCCTATTTTTTTAATAAAATTCATTCAAAATTTTTTATAAATGTAATTAAATTTAAAATATTTTTAGTTACAATTTAAAATAATAGTTACATTTAGTTTGTTTTTTTATGATATAAAAACTAATTTCACAAAAAAATAAACTATACATTTTTATACTTTATTTTTATAAATAATTGATTTTTATTTAGTTATATTGTTTTTTAACCAAACATTATCTAGTTATGGCGTTTCTAAAAAAAAGTATCTGTGTAGTATCTTTTCTTTTACTTGTTGTGTCTTTCAATTTTGCACAAGAGTTACCAATTATAAACTCATTTACAACAGATGTTTATGGAGCTGAAAATCAAAATTGGAATATCTCACAATCTGATAATAAATATATTTATGTTGCCAATAATAAAGGTCTACTAGAATATAATGGTGCTGATTGGAATTTATATCCAACACCTAATGAAACAATAATGAGATCTGTTAAGTGTTTCAATAATAAAGTGTTTACAGGGTTTTTTAGAGATTTTGGTTATTGGGAAAAAGATAGTTTTGGTGTTTTAAGTTTTACCTCTATAGTAAAAGAGCAAAACATAGAAATGTTAGAAGATGAACAAATCTGGACTATTATCGAGATTGATGGTTGGATGCTTTTTAAATCTCTACAAAGAATTTACTTATACAACTTAGAAACTCATTTTGTAAAAGTTATAAATTCTAGAAGTAAGATTAATTGCTTTGCTAAAGTAGATGATGTAATTTATTTTCAGGAAGATAAAAAAGGTCTTTTTAAAATAGAAAATGGTGCTTCTAAATTAGTTTCCAATCATCCTATTATAAAAGATAATTTTATCGTTAATATTTTTAATAACAAAAATGGTTTAGTTTTTATTACTCAAAAAAATGGTTTCTATTTATTGAATAATAAAATTCCAAAAAAATGGAAAATTACTTCTGATGATTTTTTAAAAGACAAAACAATTTATAGTACGTATCAATTAAAAGATAAAAGTTTTGCTTTAGGAACTATTTCTAATGGTTTAATACATTTGGATGAAGAAGGAAACGAAACTTATAAAATAAATCAAAGTACTGGTTTAAGTAATAATACAATACTATCTGTTTTTGAGGATATTGATAATAATATTTGGCTAGGTTTAGATAATGGGCTTAATTGTATCAATAACAACTCTCATTTTAAAAATTATACTAAAAAAAGTGATTTTTTAGGTACAATTTATACTTCTATCGTTTATAATAAAACATTATATTTAGGTACTAATCAAGGACTTTTTTACAGGGAATTAAATTCTAATAAACCTTTTCAATTTATAAAAAATACCCAGGGTCAAGTTTGGAATTTAAAAATTATAGACAACATACTATTTTGTGGTCACGATTCTGGAGCTTTCTTAATTAAAAATAATACAGCAGAAAACTTTTTTAGTAATCAAGGTACTTGGGATTTACTAAAAATAGATGATAATACCATTCTGTTAGGTGCCTATGATGGTTTGTATATTTTAAAAAAACAAGGAGTAAAGTGGGCTTTTAAAAATAGAATAGATGGTTTTAATAATTCTAGTAAATATATAGTTTTAGCTAATAAAAACACACTATTTGTAAATCACGAATATAAAGGTGTTTTCAGGTTAACTTTAAATAAAGATTACACTGAAGTTACAAAGGTTATTAAAGAAAAATCTTTAGAAAAAAGCGCACATTCTAGTATTATAAATTATAATAACAACATACTATATGCCAATAAAAAGGGAGTGTTTATATACAGTAAAAAGAAAGATACCTTTATTAAAGATAGTATTTTTAGCAAGCTTATTGCAAAGAAATCATTTGTATCTGCAAAATTAATTCATAATAATTCAAGTGAAAAAGTCTGGTGTTTTGCTAAAGATAATATTAGATACTTAACTCCTGGTAAACTAAGCAGTAAACCAGAAATTAATACATTTTTTATTTCAGAAAATATACCTAAGGCAGCACATGGTTACGAAAATATAATTCAACTAAACAATGATGTTTATTTGATAGGAACTTCTAATGGTTATTTAGAATTAGATTTAAATAGTTATGTTGAACCAAAAGATTTTAATGTTTATTTAAATTCAATAAAAAGTTTTCCTAGAGATGGAAATAAAACACCCTTACATTTATCTAAAAAGATAACATTAAATAACAATATTAATAATTTAGAGTTCTTTTTTAGTGTACCTAATTTCGAAAAAATACGAATTACAAAGTATCAATACCAATTAGAGGGGTTAAATAAAAGTTGGAGTGAACCTTCTACAGCAAATTCTATTTTATTTGAAAATATATCTTACGGTAGTTACAAACTTAAAGTTAGGGCAATTATAGGAGGTAAGCTTAGCAATAATATAGCAGAATTTAATTTTACAATTAAAAGACCTTGGTATTTATCTAACGCATTTATTGCTTTGTATATATTTTTAGCGCTATTAGCACTTTATACAGTTCATGTAGCATCTAAAAGGTATTACAAAAAACAAAGAGAAGATTTATTAGAAAAAGCAAAAAAAGAATCTGAATTAAAAGAATTAGAAAGTTCTCAGCAAATTATTAAATTAAATAACGATAAACTTAGAAACGATATAGAAAGTAAAAACAGAGAACTAGCTTCATCAACAATGAATATGATTAAGAAAAATGAATTCTTAAGTACCATAAAAACAGAATTGGTTGAAGGTGGTCAGAAAAATATTACTAAGGTTATTAAAATTATAGACAAAAACTTAAATAATTCTGATGATTGGAAAATGTTTCAAGAAGCGTTTAATAATGCAGATAAAAATTTCTTAAAAAAAGTTAAAGACAAACATTCAAATTTAACACCAAACGATTTAAGGTTATGTGCATATCTTAGATTAAATCTTTCCTCAAAAGAAATAGCTCCATTACTTAATATTTCACCAAGAAGTGTAGAAGTAAAAAGATATCGATTAAGAAAAAAAATGAACTTGCCGCACGATGCTAACCTAACAAGTTATATCTTAGAATTGTAACTCCAATACAAAGTTATTTATTACCACAACAATACCACAACAAGACTCTTTTTTTTTATTTTTTCAACAAAGTGCTTTGCTCTACTAATTATTAGTATTTTAAAGTTTTTTAACTGTTTTTTTTGCGATGTATGTTTTTTGTTGAGGTGTAAATTGTCATTATAATAAATTTTTGACTGTATCTTTATCATAACTAAAAAATAACTTTAATTTCATGAAAAAAACTATTACATTATTACTCTTTTTCCTTATGGGTTTCAGTGTGTATTCACAAACCATAAATGTAAAGGGAGTTGTTAAGGATGCTAAAACTGGAGATCCGCTTCCAGGTGTGAGTATATTAATAAAAGGAACAACAATTGGGACCCAAACAGATTTTGATGGCCTTTTTAGCTTACAAAAAGTTGAAAGTAATGCTATTCTAGTCTTTAATTATCTAGGTTTTTCATCTAAAGAAGTCGCCGTTACTAAAGAGAGTATGGATATTTCTCTAAAAGAAGCAGCAGAATCTTTAGATGAGATAGTGGTAATTGGGTATGGTACTCAAAGAAAAAAAGAAGTAACTGGTGCAGTTTCAATAGTTTCCAGTGCAACTATTGAAGACTTAAAACCTACTAGAATTGAACAAGCTTTACAAGGTCAAGTAGCTGGGGTAAACATTACTCAATCTTCTGGTTCACCTGGTGCTGCTTCAAACATTAGAATTCGTGGGGTATCAACAAATGGAGACAGTAGACCATTGATACTATTAGATGGTAGAAGAATAGAAGATTTAAGTGTAGTTAATCCATCAGATATTGAATCTATAAATATACTTAAAGATGCAACAGCAGGTATTTATGGTGTGCAAGCAGCAAATGGTGTTATTTTAGTAAAAACAAAGTCTGGTAGAAAAAATACACCAGCAAAGTCTACTTTGAACATGAAACTTGGCTTTCAGCAAACTACAAACGAAATACAATTGCTAAATGCAACCGAGTATGCACTTTTAGCTAATGAGGCTTTTGCGGCTAATGGAGAGGCTTTACCTTTTCCAAATATTTCTGGTTTAGGCCAAGGAACCAATTGGCAAAATGCTGTTTTTCAAACAGCCCCTCTGTTTAGTATTGACTATACATTAAACAAAGGAACAGAAAAATCAACCTATTCTTTAGGTTTGTCTACATTAAGTCAAGATGGTATTGTTGGTAAAAGTAAGGCAAATTTTAACAGAAGAAATGTTAGATTTAATTTTGATACAGATATCACAGATAAACTAAAATTTAGTTCTTCTACAATTTATACAAATACAAACAAAAAGAATTTAATAGAAAATGCATTAGGTTCTATTTTGTTTAATGCAATTAACATGCCAGCAACAACTCCAGTATATGCAAATGGCGAATTTTCAAGACCTCCAGGAGTAGGTACAGGTATAGAAGTAGCAAACCCATTAGCTCAAATAGACAATGCAGAAAATAGATCTTGGGTAAATAAAATCTCTGGAAATTATCGTTTAAACTACCAGTTTTTAGATTATTTTTCTGCAGAGGCAAGATTTCAAGCAAATTATTCTTTAGCTAGTTCAAATACATATAATAAAGAATATAATTACGGAAATGGGAGTGTATTTAATGTTGATCAACCAACATTTGTAGATTATCAACAAAGTTTTTATGATCATATTTTTGATGCTTTACTTAAATACGAAAGAGTTTACAATGATGTACATGACGTAAAAGCAATGCTTGGTATGTCAGCATCTAAAACAATGGGGCGTTTTAAAACCATTTTAACAAGCGAAGCTTCAGGTAATAACTTAAAAGATGTTCTAATAGGTGATCCAGTCTTAAATGGAGATGGATTAGAGATTTTTAAAAATAACAATGGAGGCTCTAACTTATCCTTTGATAGTCGTTTATTATCTTATTTTGGTAGATTTCAGTATGCTTATGATGGTAAATACCTAGTTTCTGCTGTTTTAAGAAGAGATGGATCATCAAACTTTGGACCCAAAAATAAATTTGGATTTTTTCCAACTGCATCTATTGGTTGGGTAGCTTCAGAAGAAGATTTTTTAGAAGAATCTGATTTTATTAGTTTCTTAAAATTAAGAGCAAGTTACGGTATTATTGGTAATGATAGAATACCTGGTTTTAGATTTGTATCTATATTAAATGGAGAAGCAGAGTATGTTTTTAATAACGAATTAGCAATAGGTATTGCTCCTGGTCCAATTGCAAATCCAGAAATTAAATGGGAACAGCAAAAACCTCTAGATATTGGTATCGATGCAGAATTCTTTAATAAAGTAAACATTACTGCAGATTACTTTAAAAAAACAACAGAAGATTTATTAGTATCTGCTCAAACATCTGGAATAATTGGTGTAGCAGCTCCAGGATCATCAGTACCCGTTATAAATGCAGGTACAGTTGTAAATGAAGGTTTCGAATTTTCTATCGGATACAAAGAAAGTATTTCTGAAGATTTTAACTTTAACATCAACTACAATTTTACAACTTTAAACAACGAAGTTACTTTTGTTGGAAACTCAACAGGAATTATAGAAGGAGGTAGCTTTGGTGTTGGTCAAGAGCCACCATCAAGAATGGAAGCTGGTTTCCCTATAGGTTATTTTTATGGGTATCAAACTAATGGGTTGTTTCAAACACAATCAGATGTAGATGCGCATGCAACTCAAACAAATGCGGCTCCTGGAGATTTACGTTTTGTAGACACAAATAACGATGGTGTTATTGATGAAGATGATAGAACATACATTGGAGATCCAATTGCAGATTTTACAATGGGTTTAAATTTATCATTTAACTATAAAAGATTAGATTTTAATGCTTATGCTTTTGCATCATTAGGCAATGAAATCGTTAGAAATTACGAAAGAAACTTACCATTAACAAACAGACCAGTATATTATTTAGATAGATGGACAGGCCCAAACACCAGTAACTCTTTTCCAAGAGTAACAACAGGTGCAACTGGTAATGCATTGTTTTCAGATTTTTATGTAGAAGATGGTTCTTTCTTAAGATTACAAAGTGTGCAATTAGGATACAGTGTTGGACAAAAAACATTAGAAAAATTACAGTTTGATAAAGTTAGATTTTATGTAACTGGTAGTAATTTGTTTACACTAACGAAATATAGAGGTTTCGATCCAACAACATCTAATGGAGCACCAATTGGTGGAGGTATAGATCAGGGTTTTTATCCAAGTCCAAAAACCTTTGAATTTGGAATAAATGTTAATTTTTAAAAAGTAAAAAAGATGAAAAAAATAAACATAAAAATACTTTTAGTTTTTATATTATTATTAACGATAAACTATGCTTGTAGTGATAATTTTGTTGATGTAAAACCTACCTCAGAAAATTCAGAAGATTTCTTTAATACACAAGAAGATTACGAAAATGCATTAATTGGTGCATACGATTTATTGCAATCTACCTATTTAAATGTTTTATTAGGAGAAATTGCTTCAGATAATACTTTAGCAGGTGGTGAAAGTGCAACAGATGTACCTGGAATACAACAAGTAGATGATATGATACATACTCCTTTAAATGCTCAATTAAGAGATATTTGGAATTGGATGTATGCAGGAGTAAATAGAGCAAACTATATTTTAGAGTTTAAAGATAAAACAGACTTTGAAGGAAAAGATCAAATTATTGCAGAAGCAACTTTCTTAAGAGCTTATTACTATTTCGAATTGGTAAAATGGTTTGGAGATGTGCCTTTATCAGTAGATAAAAGAATTCAGTTTGGTGAACAATTTACAATAGATAGAACACCAGCAGCAAATGTTTATACGCAAATTGAATTAGATTTAATATTTGCTGCCGATAATTTACCCTTAGTGCAAAACACTCCTGGAAGAGTTACAAAAGGAGCCGCTCAAGCATTGCTAGGTAAAGCATATTTATACCAACAAAAATATGATGAAGCTTCAGGGGTATTAGAATCTGTAATTACAAGTAATACATACGACTTAGTATCAGATTATAACACCATTTTTGAAGAAGTTGGAGAAAACAATGAAGAATCTGTTTTTGAGGTGCAATATTTTGAAGGGCAGGGCGCTGGCTTTGAATGCTTACAATGTAGCGAAGGTAATGTGGCAGTTGGTTTTAGTGGTGTTCGTAATTATACAGGTCCAGATTTTTCATCGGGTTTTAGTTTTAATGTACCCGTTCAAGAAGTTGTAGATGCTTTTGAAGCAGGAGATTCAAGAAAAGAGGTTGCAATTTTAGATATAGAAGCTTGGGCAACAGCAACAGGCGCAACTTTTGGAACAGGTTATGAACATACAGGTTATTTTAATAGAAAATATATTCCAAGAACAAGAAGCACAGATGCTCAGGGAGATAGAAACTTAACCAATCCAAATAATTACAGAGCAATTCGTTTTGCAGATGTTTTATTAATGGCTGCAGAAGCTTTTAATAGAAGTACAACTCCAGATGATGCAAAAGCACAAACTTATTTAAATAGAGTTAGAGAAAGAGCTTTTGGCACTACAGCTAATAATATTACTGCAACAGGAGATGTTTTATATGAAAACATCTTACAAGAAAGAAGAGTAGAGTTAGTTGGAGAAGGACATCGCTTTTTCGACCTCGTAAGAACTGGAAAAGCTGAACAAGAAATTGATAATTTTGTTTCTGGTAAACACGAACTATTTCCAATACCAGCAATAGAAATACAATTAGCAGGAAATCGTTGGTCTCAAAACCCAAACTACTAAACATAAAAAAAATGAAAAAAATAAAAATTATATTCAAAACATTATTTGTACTTTTTGTTATTGCGGCATGTACAGATAATTTAAGAGATATATCATTTATAGATGCAATTGCACCACCAACAAACGTGTCAGCAACTTTTGATATAACTCAAGACAATACAGGATTGGTAACAATATCTCCGACAGCAGATGGAGCTACAAGTTTTATGATTTATTTTGGAGACAACACAGCAGATCCAGTGGAAGTTGTACAAGGTAATAATGTAGAACATACTTACGCAGAAGGTTCTTATGATGTAAAAATAGTTGCAGTAAATTTAAAAGGAGAAGAAGCAGAAGCAACCCAACAATTAGTGGTTTCTTTTAAAGCTCCAGAAAATTTAGAGGTAGTTATAGAAAATGATGCTGCTATTTCGAAACAAGTAAATATTATAGCTAATGCAGATTTTGCAACAATGTTTGAGTTTGACTCTGGTGAAACAGGAGTTACACAACCAGTAGTTACAGGTAACATTGGAGAAACGATCTCTTACCAATATCAAACACCAGGCGTTTATTCAGTTAAAATAACAGCAAAAGGTGGTGCTATTGCAACTACAGAATATACAGAAGATTTTGAAGTAACAGAAATTTTAGCACCTATAGAAGCTGCACCAACACCTCCTTCAAGAAATGCAGAAGATGTAGTATCTATTTTTAGTGATGCTTATACTGATGTTACTTTAGATGAATTACCAACAACTTGGTCTGCAGGAGGATTTGAAGCAGTTAATTTAAATAACGATAATGTTTGGAAATTAACAAATGTAGACTTTATAGGAATGGTTACTAACTATGGGGCAGGAGTGGATCTTTCTTCTATGGAAATGATGCACATTGACTATTGGGTGCCAGAAGGAGTAGATAACGAGTTGTCAGTTAAGATTGTAAATACTGTTGATACTGGAGAAGATATCGAATCTTTAGGAACCACAGTTACAGGTATTTGGCAAAGTATAGATATTGATATGACTGGTTTTGATGGTGACCTCGTTAACAAAGAAAAAATCACGCAATTATTAATAGATTCTGAGGGTATAGCTGGTGTGGTTTATATAGATAACTTTTACTTTTATAAATCGCCAAGTGTACCTTTTAATGGTGTTACACCAATTACTTTTGAAGATAATTTTCAATTAAGTTCTTTTGATGGTGGAGATATATCAGCAATAGCTAACCCAGATGCTTCTGGTATAAACACTTCTTCAAGGGTATTAAAAATGGTAAAAAATGCTGGACAAATTTGGGCAGGGTCTAAAATCACTATTACAGAACCTTTTGATTTTTCAAATACTACAGTTAAATTAAAAGTATGGTCTCCGAGAGCAGGTTTAAATTTATTATTAAAATTTGAAGATGATCAAGGTTGGCCTAACACTGTTGCATCAGCAGAAATAACAGCCACAACTACAGTATCTAATGCATGGGAAGAACTTACGTTTGATTTTTCTGGAATAGATACTTCAATAGCTTTTTATAATTTAGTTCTAATTATGGATAATGGAACCCAAGGAGATGGCACAACTGATTATACTATTTATGTTGATGATATTTCTACTTCACCAGAATTTAACTTAGAACCAAAAGTTGGGCTATCAGGTTTTGATGGTGGAGATATTTCAATTACTAATAATCCAGATACAGTAGGTAATATGTCAGGAAGAGTTGCTAAAATGGTTAAAAATGCTGGACAAGTCTGGGCAGGTTCAAAAATTACCGTAAACTCTCCTTTTTCTTTTGTTGGAGGCACAGGTGTAAAAGTAAAAGTTTGGTCTCCAAGAGCTGGCTTAAATCTTCTTTTAAAATTTGAAGATGCTACTCCGTGGCCAAATACAACTGCATCAGCCGAGGTAACAGCAACAACAACTTCTAGTGGTTGGCAAGAATTAACTTTCAATTTCCCTGGGATTAATACTGGTATAGAATTTACTAATTTGGTATTAATTATGGATAATGGAACTCAAGGTGATGGTACAGATAATTTTACCATATATATAGATGATATTACACAATTTTAATTTAGATAGTATGAAAACAATAAAATATATAAAATCGTTATTTATATTAATGGCCTTAGTTTTTATGGGCTGTCAAGAAAATGACTATTCTTTTGGAGATATAATAACACCATCAAACATTCAAATAACAGCAGAAATTGTTGGTGCAGACACAAGTAACCCAAATGGAGACGGAAGTGGTGTAGTTAATTTTACTGCAACTGCAGATAACGCAGTTTCTTACAAATACGTATTTAATGGAGTAGAAACAGTTTCATTATCAGGAAAAAACACAATTAGTTTTAGTACAATAGGTTTAAATACCTACACAGTAACTGTTGTAGCTTCTGGTACTGCTGGTGTTAGTTCAAGCAAAACCATTCAGGTAGAGGTGTTATCTACATATTCTCCACCAGAAGAATTAATTTCAAAACTATATGGTTTTGATCCTGCAAATCCAAATGCAGTAAGCTCAAGAACATGGAAAATTCAGTCTGCTAAACCAGGTCATTTCGGTTTAGGCCCTGTTGCTGGTTCTGTTCCTACAGAGTGGTATGGAGCAGGTCCAGGTGAAAAAGCAGACGTAGGTATGTATGATGATCGTTTTATTTTTAGTTCAGACGGTACTTATCAGCATGTAACCAATGGAGATGTTTTTGGTAGAGATCCACATATTGTAAATGATTTAGGAGCAAACACTTCTGGTGTTGTTGATGGAGCAGATATTTTAAACTTTGCTTATGCAGATTATACAGGAAGCTTTACATTAACAGCTCCTGGAGGAGTAGAAACTATAAGTTTGTCCGATAAAGGTTTTATTGGCTATTATACAGGAGGCAATCATTCTTATGAAATATTTGATAGAGGCACACCAAATGAAATGATCTTAAGAACTACTGATGCAGCTAGTGATTTTGATTGGTGGTTTATTTTAGTTTTAGAATAAACTTTACAACAATTTAATTTAAAAAGGGCTTTATAACTTTGTTATAAAGCCCTTTTTTTTAGTTTAGTTCTAAATTTATTATTCATATTTTAAGCTTATGAAAACCAACTTTCTTAATAATACAATTTTATATATTTTCTAATCGAATTGTTGTGTTTAATAGGTTTTGTTGTATAGTTGTAATCATTCTCAATTAATTCATTTTAATGCAGTTGTAATAATCGTTTTATAGGTTTTTTTTTAATATTTAATATGTTAAACTAGTACTTAAGAAGTTGAAAAAACCATTCATGATAAATAATTACCCATACAACACCTCAACAAACTCATAGATTTTATTTTTTTTATTTTAAAAAAAAGCCAATCTATATCTAATCATTACCAACTAACAAGGTGTTTTTTTAAAATGTATGCTTTTTGTAGCGGTGTATTTTGTTGTTTTATCATTATTTAAGTATTAATTTTATAACATTCAAATTTTATTAAACTAATTCTTGCCTATTGCTATTATAACTATACTAAGAATTAAATTTAGTACCAATAAACAACACATATTATGAAAAAAAATTTATTGAGGTTAGCTCTATTATTGTTTACAACCTCTTTTTGCGCTCAAACAAATAAAATTGAAGTAGCAAAAGATGTTAAAGGTTTTAAACTAGTGGTAGATGGCAAAGACTTTATTGTAAATGGAATTAATTGGGATTATGTTCCAATAGGCTATAACGTATTAGACGCCAAATTTTGGGAAAAACCTGATGACATTATCAAAGCTGGTTTAGATGGCGAAATGCCCCTATGGCAAAATATGGGTGTCAATGCTATTAGAACTTATATTGGTATACCTCCCAAATGGATAACCTACATCTATCAGAATTTTGGTATCTACACAATGATAAATCATCAATTTGGCGCATACGGTCTTACACTAGATGGCGTTTGGTATCCAAATACAAAATATGGCGATCCTAAAGTTCGTAAACATCTTTTACAAGAGTCTGTTAAAATGGCCAATACATATAAGAACACACCTGGTCTTTTGCTATTTATGTTGGGTAATGAAAATAATTATCACCTTACATGGCAAGGTGCTGAAACAGATGAAGGTATCGTAATAAACGATCAAGATGAGGCCAAACGATCAGAAGCTAAAGCCATGTATAAATTGTTTAACGATGCTGCAAAAGCGATAAAAGAGGTTGATAAAAATCACCCAATAGGAATCTGTAATGGAGATTTATTGTATTTAGATATAGTCGCATCTGAATGTAAAGACTTAGATATTTACGGAACAAACATGTATCGTGGAGAGTCTTTTGTTGATGCTTTTGATAGGGTAGCAAAAGAGTTTGGTAAGCCAATTCTATTTACAGAATTTGGTTCAGACGCATTTAATGCCAGAGATAATAAAGAAGACCAATTAATGCAAGCGCATTATATGGTTAGTAACTGGAAAGAAATTTATGAAAATGCTTACGGCCTTGGAAAAGCACAAAACTCATTAGGTGGTTTTACTTTCCAATCAAGTGATGGATGGTTTAAAGCAGGATTTGATGAGAGAAAGAATGCAACAATTCATGACACAGAAGCTTCTTGGCCTAGTAATGGTTACAGTAGAGACCAAGCTAAAGAAGGCGATAAAAATATGAATGAAGAGTGGTTTGGTATTGCTGCTAAAGGGCCAACAGATATTAGAGGCTTATACACCTTATATCCAAGAGCATCCTATTACGCTCTTAAAGAAGCGCATAACTTCAATCCCTTTATTAGCAATGCTACTGAATTTAAAAATCATTTTAAGAACATCAATTTGATGGCTGCAGTACTAAAAGCAAGAGGAGATAAAGCAGCCGTTGGCGGAACAGAAAAATTATCTCTATCAAATCTAAGAGCAGAATTTACAACATTTAATACTGGAGGATCTTTAATAACTACTCCAGAAATTTCAAATGGTAAAGGGTTAGCATACCCAGATAGACAAGGTTTTGATCATATGCAATCTTATTATATCGGTGTTAAAGGGCAGCCTACTAACAATATGAAAGCTGAGGTTAATTTCAATATTTTAGGAAATGTAGCAGGTAATCCAATAGATGATATTTTCTACGAAAATGTGGGGAGACCAATTCAAGTA
Organism: Polaribacter sp. YIW18; assembly: GCF_057219325.1. Classification (NCBI taxonomy): domain Bacteria; kingdom Pseudomonadati; phylum Bacteroidota; class Flavobacteriia; order Flavobacteriales; family Flavobacteriaceae; genus Polaribacter; species Polaribacter sp. YIW18. The sequence goes on from NZ_JBXVVE010000004.1 coordinate 112,830, forward strand.
GATTCTCCAAACGGTCCTCTAACACTTTCAGACAATAATAGATTAAGAGTATATAATGCTTCTTTTGAGTGGAATGCAAAAGATTTTGATATGAGAGGTTTTTACAGAACAGGTCATTATCACTGGGGGTATGAAGGAGATTTTTTTGGACTATATCCAGAAGCAAATTACGGGCCAAATTTAGATATTTATAATGGAGAAGTTTTAGGTGTAGAAGTAGATGGTAAAGGAGTTTTAAATGGTTTAAAAGCGGCCTTTGGACCACAACTTTGGTGGGGTGCAAACCCAGCAGTTTTGTTAAAGTACCAAAGAAAAATGTTAGGGTTAGATTTCTCTGCAGTATACCATAAAGATATTGTAAATGGTAATGGTATTGATGAAAACGGAAATCGTATTTTTGATCCAGAACAAGCAAGATCAGGTGTAATACCAGCTTTACCAACAGAAAGAGCAACCATCGCTTTTGAGAAGAAAGGAGCACATTTTGGTTGGACTTTAGGAGCCATTTGGGCAGGTAAACCTTTAAATGGTAGGATGTATCAAGATATTAATGCTAATGGTCAAGTTGTTAATGATAAAATACAATCGAAAGACAATTGGGGTGGTAAAGCAAAAGTAACTTACACCAATGGCGGATTTAATTGGTATGCACAAGGTTCTATGATGGGCTTAGTAGCTAATGGAGGTGTAGATCCAACCTTAACTTTTACTGGATGGAAATTAAAAGATTCTGGTAGTAGAAACATGAGTAATTTTTTAACTGGTATAGCTTATAATTTTGGAGGTAAATTTCAAATAGCACCTAACTTTTTATATCAAAAACCATTGGTAGACCCTATGCCTAATGATGTTGACGCTCCAGGTCGTTTAAGAAACTGGGTAGATGATCCTTTTTCGGTAAGAGGTGGTAATAGAGAAACAACAGCTGGAGAACTCCTTTTTACATACGATCCAACACCTGGCACTTACATGTATCAATGGGATAATGATAGAGCAGAAGATGCAAAGTTTGCCTTTAATTTAGGCTTTGTGTATCGTCATTTACCAACTACACAAGATGCTGCAATTGGTTTCTTAGCAAACAGATCTTATTTTGCTTTTTCTAAATCAGCGCCTGCACAAGATTTATGGGAAATACATTCTAGAGTAGTCTCTAAAGTTCATACAGATTTAGGTTTGGTTGCAAACTTATACTATGGTACAGCACAAGCAAATGGTGATAGTGATAGAACCATTTATAGAGGTGGAGCAGATTTAAGAATGATATTTAATAAAATGAAAGTTACAGGAATGGTAAAGGTTAACGACTGGGGACCTTTTGATTATCATAGAGATTTCAACTTAACTTTTCCATTACAAATGGTATTAGACGTATCAACTTCATTAGGAAAACCAGATTGGTTTATTCTACCAGATACAAAAGTAGGTATTATGGGTACTTGGCGTTCATTAAATGAATTTTCACCAAGATATTCACCAAATAATACATCTACTACATTTTCTACTGTGCCAACCATAAGTCCTGTTGGTTTTCCAAACGGTTCAGAGTGGGAGATTAGAACATATATTCATATTAATATTGGAAAATAAAAATTAAAAAAATGAAAACAATACATAAAATATTTTCAAAAATAACCCTATTAATTTTTTTAGTAGCTTTTATCTTTTTAGGATGCGAAAGAGAAATTTCTGGTGAAGCGGTTGTTGCTAGTTTTTCTTCAACTGCAGACGTATTTATAGATTCACCAGTTGGTATGGGTAGCGATTTTTACTTTCCATATGCGGGGTCTAAACTAACAGCTTGGTCTGTAGATGAAAATGAAGCATATCAAGGCACAGCATCTATGCGTTTTGATGTGCCAAATGAAGATGATTCTAATGGTAATTACGCAGGAGCCATATTCAGAATTGAAGGTGCAGGTAGAGATTTAAGTCAGTACGACGCATTAACTTTTTGGGTTAAAGCATCACAAGGTGTTACTATTGGCGAATTTGGTTTTGGTGAAGATTTTTTAGAAAATAAATTCAGAGCTACAATTCAAAATACATCTGTAGGTACTTCATGGCAAAAAGTGATTATTCCACTTCCAGATGCCTCTAGATTAACTGAAGAAAGGGGCATGTTTAGATATGCTGCTGGTACACAAGCCACAAATGGTTTTGGGTATACTTTTTGGATAGACGAATTAAAATTTGAAAAACTAGGAACTATTGCACAACCAAGACCATCAATATCTAATGGTGAAGATGTTACTGTAAATACCTTTATTGGAGTAAAAATCAATATAGACAATTTAAATCAAACTTTTAACTTAGGTAATGGTCAAGATATCACAATTACAACTGCTCCAAGTTATTTTACTTTTACTTCTACAGATCCTAGTGTAGCAAGTGTAAATTCATCTGGAGTTATAGAAATAAATGCTGCCGGTACGGCGGTTGTTACAGCAAGTTTAAATGGAGTAGAAGCAAAAGGATCCTTAATAATTAATTCTCTAGGTTCTTTTAGCTTTCCACCAACACCAACTAGAAATCCAGATGATGTTATTTCAATCTTTAGCAATCATTATACAAATACTAATGTAGATTTTTATAATGGATATTGGCAACCTTATCAAACCACCGAATCTGCAGATTTTAGTGTAAATGATGATGATTTTTTAAATTATACGAATTTTAATTTCGTAGGTATTCAATTTGCTAGCCCTACAATTAATCTAACTTCACTGGCTAACTTGCATTTTAATATGTATATACCAAACGAGGTCCCTTCTAATTTTGATTTTTTAGTAACAGTAGTAGATTTTGGTCCCGATGGTGTAAATGGTGGTACAGATGATACAAGACAGCAATTATTTGTTAGAAAAACACCAAGTATTGTGGCAGATTCTTGGATGACCTTTGAATTTTCATTGAATGGTTTAACTAATAGAAATAATGTTGGATTACTCATCTTCGAAAATATTAATTTTTCATCACTTACAAATTTGTATCTAGATAATATCTATTTCTATAATTAAAATAAAATAAAATGAATTTTATAAATAAAAATAAATCAAAACTTCGTTTACCATTATTTGCATTTGCAATCGTACTTTTTTCAAGTTGCGAAAATGGCGAAACTCAAACAGTTACCACAAAATCTGAATTAGTTTGGTCAGATGAATTTGATACAGATGGCGCACCAGATAGTAATAAATGGACTTTTGATATTGGAGACGGTACTGCTCAAGGTATCCCTGGATGGGGAAATAATGAGTTACAGTATTACACAGATCGTCCAGAAAACATAGTTGTTCAAGACGGTATGTTGCATATTACTGCTAACAAAGAAACTTTTATGGGGGCTACCTATACTTCTGCTAAAATCTTAACCAAAGGTTTATATGAAACTAAATATGGAAGGTTTGAAGCTCGTATTAAATTGCCTTGGGGTAAAGGTTTGTGGCCAGCATTTTGGATGTTAGGAGACGATGCTGACGGCACTGTTACTTGGCCAAACATTGGGGAAATAGATATTATGGAATACAGAGGTCAACAGCCAACAATAACCCATGGTAGCGTTCATGGACCTGGTTATTCTGGAGCAACACCTATAACTAAAAGCTACGAATTAACAAATGATAGGTTTGATACTGGTTTCCATATTTTCGGAATAGAATGGGGAGAAAATTACATTAACTATTATGTAGATGATGTACTTTACAATCAAATTACACCAGCAGATTTGCCAGAAGGCGCAAATTGGGTATTTAATAGCAACCAATTTTACATAATATTAAACATGGCTGTTGGTGGTAACTTTTTAGAAAACCCAGATTTAAATACTGTTTTTCCACAAACCATGATTGTAGATTACGTAAGAGTATACAAATAGAACAAAAATTAAATATTACAAATTAAAAATAAAAACATTGTTTTTCATGTCTTTAGATATGTTTTAAGTATGATTTTATAATGACCAAGAATACTATTTATTTAGGTAAAAATTTAGCAGAAAACACTGCTTTAAAGGTAAAAGGAGAATTAGTAAACTTTGATAACGAAGTTTATTACAAAATTTCGAATAGTAATAAAATGAGACCCTTTTTTATGAGTCTTGTTAGTAACGCCAATCACTGGATGTTTATTTCTAGTAATGGAGGTTTAACTGCAGGTAGAAAAGATGCAGAAAATTCACTATTTCCTTATTATACAGATGATAAAATAACAGAATCTGCAGAAGTAACAGGTAGTAAAACAATACTACAAGTTCATAAAGAAGACAAAACTTTTCTTTGGGAACCTTTTTCTGATAAATATGAAGGCGTTTACCAAATAAAAAGAAACCTTTACAAAAATAGTTATGGAAACAAAGTTGTTTTCGAAGAAGTTAATGAAGATTTAGGATTAACTTATAGATATCACTGGAATACTTCAAATGAATATGGTTTTATTAGAAAATCAAACTTAATTAACAACACAAATAATAAGGTTGATGTAACTATTTTAGATGGGGTTCAAAATATTTTGCCTTATGGAGTAACTTCAGCAATTCAAGGTATACGCAGTAATTTAGTAGATGCTTACAAAAAAAGTGAGTTAGAAACAAGTTCTGGTATAGGTATTTATGCATTAAGTGCAATTATTGTAGATAAAGCAGAACCAAGCGAAGCATTAAAATCAAATTTAGTTTGGTCTTTGGGTGTTAAGAATCCAACATACTTAATTTCTTCAAGACAATTAGACGCTTTTAGAAATGGTGAAGAAATGCATCAAGAAATTGATGTAAAAGCAGAAAAAGGAGCTTATTTTACAATTCAAGATTTGTCTTTAGAGGCAAATGCGCAAGAATCTTGGTGTTTAATTGCAAACGTTAATCAAGATTTAGGAGATTATCATCGTTTGGCAAAACGCATTAAAACCGAATCTAATTTATCAACCTTACTTCAAAAAAGTATAGATGAAGGCACAGCGCAATTAATAAAATTAGTAGCTGCTTCTGATGGTTTAGAGTTGGGTGAAATACAATTAAGAAATACACGTCATTTTGCAAATACACTTTTTAACATTATGAGAGGTGGTATTTTTGATGATGGATATAAAATTGAAAATCAAGATTTTAAAAAATACTTAAAAGGTGCAAACCAACAAGTATTTAAAAATCAACAAGAAATCATTAATAAATTTCCAGAAGAATTTACGGTAGATTATTTAAAAAACACAGCAAAGACAAGTAAGGACAAAGATTTTAAAAGACTGTGTTTTGAGTATTTACCTTTAAAATTTAGTCGTAGACATGGAGATCCAAGTAGACCATGGAACCGTTTTTCAATAAACACACAAAGTGAGATTGATGGTTCTAAAATATTAGATTACGAAGGAAACTGGAGAGATATTTTTCAGAATTGGGAAGCATTAGCACACTCATATCCAGAGTTTATAGAAGGTATGATTCATAAGTTTTTAAATGCTTCTACTTTTGATGGTTATAATCCTTACAGAGTTACCAAAGGTGGTTTTGATTGGGAAACTATAGAACCAGATGATCCTTGGTCTTACATTGGTTATTGGGGTGATCATCAAACAATTTATTTATTAAAATTCTTAGAATTTATAGAAAATTATTATCCTGGTAGATTGTCAGAAAACTTTACAGAACCTGTTTTTGTATATGCCAATGTGCCCTATAAAATTAAAAGTTATCAAGAAACATTACAAAACCCAAAAGATACCATAGACTTTGACCAAAAAGCGCATCAAAAAATAGATGAATTAAGAGCTCAAATTGGTGCAGATGGGGCTTTGTTAAGAGACGCAAATGATTCCATTTATAAAGTAAATATGATGGAAAAATTGTTAGCAACACTATTAGCAAAAGTAGCTAACTTTATTCCAGAAGGTGGTATTTGGATGAATACACAAAGACCAGAATGGAATGATGCCAACAACGCTTTGGTAGGTAATGGAGTTTCTATGGTAACGCTTTATTATTTACATCGTTTTATTACATTTTTCGAAAAAGTAGTGTCAAATACTGATATTGAAGAATATACGATATCTAATGAATTGGTTACTTTTTTCAACAAAGTTGTGACATCATTAAAGGATAATGAAAGTATTTTGTCTAAAAACATTTCTAATGCAGATCGTAAAAAAGTTTTAGATGGTGTTGGTGAAGCAGGAAGTGAATACAGATTAAAAATTTACGCAGAAGGTTTCCAGAATAAAAAATCGCCAATTTCTAAACAAGAATTGGTAGACTTTTTTAGCATTACCAAAAAATATACATCACAAACAATCGATGCCAATAAGCGCAAAGATAATTTGTATCATTCTTATAATTTAATGACTGCAGAAAATGATAAAGAAGTATCAATTTCTTACCTGTCAGAGATGTTAGAAGGGCAAGTTGCAGTATTAAGTTCTGGTAGCTTATCTCCAAAAGAATCCTTAGCAGTTTTAGATGGTTTAAAAGCAAGTGCTTTGTTTAGGCAAGACCAATACAGCTACATTTTATATCCTAACAAAGATTTAGGAAGATTCATTGATAAAAACAATATCCCAGAAACAGCTGTAAAAAAATCGAAACTATTACAACAATTACTAGCAGAAGACAATCGTCAAATTGTAGAAAAAGATGTTGCTGGAAATTATCATTTTAATGGAAACTTTAACAATGCGAATGCATTAAAAGTAGGATTGAAAAACTTACCAGAAAAATACCATTCTTTAGTAAACAATGAAGAGGAATTGTTGTTGGCAGTTTACGAAGAAATGTTCGATCATAAATCATTTACAGGAAGATCAGGAACATTCTTTGGTTACGAGGGCTTAGGGTCTATTTATTGGCATATGGTTTCTAAACTATTATTAGCAGTTCAAGAAAACTGTTGGTTGGCTGTAAATAATAACGAAAGTGAAGATGTTATTGGTAGATTATTAGAACACTATTACGAAATTTTTGAAGGAATTGGTGTGCATAAATCACCAGAATTATATGGTGCTTTCCCAACAGATCCATATTCACATACACCAGCAACAAAAGGAGCGCAACAACCTGGTATGACAGGTCAAGTAAAAGAAGATGTGCTTTCTAGAATGGGCGAATTAGGTGTTTTTGTAAAAGATGGAGAGGTAACATTTAATCCAAGATTACTTAGAGATGAAGAGTTTTTAAAGACTTCAAAAGATTTCGAATATATAGATGTAGAGAATCATAAAAAAACACTAGTTCTTGACTCAGATACTTTAGCTTTTACCTATTGTCAAGTACCTATTGTCTATACATTGTCTTCAGAAAATAAGTTAAAAGTATTTTATACAGAAGGCAAAACATCTACAATAAATAGTTTAAAGTTAGATAAAAATAACAGTGATAAATTATTTAAAAGAACAGGTGAGATCAACAAAATTATAGTTTTTGTAAACAAATAAAAACATCCGAATTTAAACAGTTAGTTATGAACATAAATAAGACACTTTTTTTAGCTCTTTTTGTATTGATGTTTAACTTCGGATGTAATAAAAAAAACAACACAGAAAATACTCAAACAGTATCAATGACAGCTTCAGAAATTTTAGGAAACCCTAATTATTTGGCAATATCATATGGTGGTTATAGAGAAACCTCTAGAGAAATTCAACCAACAATAGAAGAGTTGAAAGAAGATTTAAAAATTCTTTCTGCTATGGGCGTTAAGGTTTTAAGAACTTACAATGTACAACCCAAACTGCCACATGCTTCAAATGTTTTAAAAGCAATTTCAGAGCTTAAAATAGAAGATCCAAATTTTGAAATGTATGTAATGTTAGGTGCATGGATAGATTGCTTAAATGCATGGACAGATAAAGTTCCTAATCATAATATAGAAAGTCCTCAAAACGAAGGAGAAATTAAAAGAGCAGTAGCCCTAGCAAAACAATATCCAGAAATTGTAAAAATAATAGCTGTTGGTAATGAAGCTATGGTAAAATGGGCAGCAAGTTATTTTGTACAGCCTAATGTAATTTTAAAATGGGTAAACCATTTACAATCGTTAAAACAAAAAGGAGAGTTACCTAAAGATTTATGGATTACAAGTTCAGACGATTTTTCATCTTGGGGTGGTGGAGATCCTCTTTATCATACAGAAGATTTAAATAAGTTGATAAAAGCAGTAGATTATATTTCTATGCATACGTATCCATACCATAACACACATTATAACCCTGCATTTTGGAAAAATCCGAATCACTTAAAAAATCTGTCAGACAAAGAAAAGATTGATGCTAGTATGCTAAGGGCTTTAAATTTTGCAAAAAACCAATATAAAGGTGTTGTTAATTATATGAAAAGTATTGGTGTAAATAAGCCTGTTCATATAGGAGAAACTGGTTGGGCAACCATTTCTAACGGTCTTTATGGACCAGATGGTTCTAGAGCAACAGACGAATATAAACAAGGTTTGTACTATAAATATATTAGAGATTGGACCAATAAAGAAGAAATTGCTTGTTTCTATTTTGAAGCTTTTGATGAACAATGGAAAGATGCCAATAATTCGAAAGGTTCAGAAAATCATTTTGGGTTAATAAACTTAAAAAGTGAAGCTAAATACCCACTTTGGGAAATGGTTGATAACCATGTTTTTAAAGGCTTAACTAGAAATGGAAAACAGATAACCAAAACTTTTAACGGAGATAAAGAGCAAATGATGAAAACTGTTTTGGTGCCAAATACAGATTATCCAAGATAAATATTATTAAAATGAAATTCAATATTTTTTTTTCGACACTTTTTTTATTAGCTATAATGAGTTGCACACAAAAAGATAATACACTTGCTGTAGAAGTTTATGAAACTTCTGCTGCAGGCAATAAATTAGCAAAAATCACCAATTTTAAATCTGTAGAAAAGAGTTCTATCATAGCATTAGATCCTTCAAAAACATTTCAAACAATTACAGGTTTTGGAGGCGCATTTACAGAGTCATCTGCATATTTATTAAATAAATTAAGTAAAAAAAATAGAGATACTATTTTACAAGCCTATTTTTCAAAACAAGGTGCTAACTACTCATTAACAAGAACTCACATGAATTCTTGCGATTTTTCACTATCTCAATATTCATATTCTCCAGTTGAAGATGATATAAATCTAGAACACTTTACTATAAAAGATGATATAGATGATTTAATACCGATGATAAAAGATGCTCTAAAAGTATCTGAAGATGGTTTTAAAATATTTGCATCACCTTGGACAGCTGCCCCTTGGATGAAAGATAACAAAGAATGGGTTGGCGGTAAATTATTGCCAAAATATTATGATACTTGGGCGTTATTTTTCTCTAAATATTTAGATGCTTACCAACAAGAAGGAATCGATATCTGGGGTTTTACAGTAGAAAATGAACCTCATGGAAATGGTAATAATTGGGAGTCTATGCATTTTACACCTAAAGAAATGACAGATTTTGTTCAATTTCATTTAGGACCAAAGTTAGAAGTAGAGGGTTATGGTGATAAAATTATTTTAGGGTACGATCAAAATAGAGCAGGCTTAAAAGAATGGGTAGATGAAATGTATAGAGATGAAGCCTCTTCTAAATACTTTGATGGTACTGCAATTCATTGGTACGAAAGCACTTATGAGGTGTTTCCAGAAGAACTACAATATGCGCATAACAAAGCACCAAATAAATATTTAATAGAAACAGAAGGTTGTATAGATTCTCAAGTGCCTGAGTGGAAAAATGATGTTTGGTATTGGTCAAAAGAATCCACAGATTGGGGTTGGGATTGGGCTCCAGAAGATCAAAAGTATTTACATCCAAAATATGCGCCTGTAAATAGATATGCAAGAGATATTATTGGTTGTCTAAATAATTGGGTAGATGGTTGGGTAGATTGGAATATGGTTTTAGATAGACAAGGTGGCCCAAATTGGTTTAAAAATTGGTGTGTAGCACCCATTATTGTAGATTCAGATAAAGACGAAGTATATTTTACACCATTATATTACACAATGGCGCACTTTAGTAAATTTATTAGACCAGAAGCAAAAGTTATTGGATTAGAAAATTCAGATAAAGAGTTACAAGTTACAGCAGCACAAAACAAAGATGGTTCTATAGCTGTAATTGTATTTAATGAGGGTAAAAAAGCGAAGAGCTTTACATTAAAATTTAAAGAAAAAGAAATTACTATAAACATAGATCAACAAGCATTACAAACAATATTAATTAACTAAATTATAAAATATGTCTAATATTAAAACAACAGCAAGAGGAAAAGTACCTTTTGGACAAAAAGCAGCATTTGGTTCTGGTCACTTTGTATTAAACCTTTTACCAGGTGTATTGGGTGTGTATCTCCAGGTATTTATTTTAACAGCTTTTGGTATGGATCCTGTTTGGGCTGGTTTATTAGGCGGTTTACCTCGAGTTTTTGATGCTTTAACAGACCCCATTATGGGCTTTATTTCAGATAATACAAAATCTCGTTTTGGTAGAAGAAGACCTTATATTTTTACAGGGGCAATAATAAGTGGAATCCTATTTATTTTAATGTGGCAATTAGATGAAAACGCATCACAAACCTTTAACTTTTGGTATGTAATGATTTTGCAAATTCTGTTTTTGGTAGGAAACACCATGTTTGCAACACCATTAGTTGGTTTAGGATATGAAATGACATCAGATTATAATGAAAGAACAAGATTAATGAGTCTTGCAAATAGTATGGGGCAAATTGCGTGGATGATAGTTCCTTGGTTGTATGTAATTATTCCAGATGTAAATACGTTTGACAATCCTGCACAAGGGGTAAGAACAATGGCAATAATTGTAGGTGGTGTATGTATATTATTTGGAGTTTTACCTGCATTTTTCTGTAGAGGTATAGATTCTGCAAATATGGATAATAGACAGGTTATTACCCTTAAAACACTTGCCTCTAACTTTAAAGAGTTATTTAAAGCAATCAAACAAGTATCCAAAAACAAGCCTTTTATGAAACTTTGTGGTGCTACTTTTTTAGTATTTAATGGGTTTCAATTAGTGGCTGCATTTTCTGTATTTATCATTGTTTTTTATATGAATCATGGTAGTTGGGAGCAAGCAGGTACTTGGCCAGCTTGGTTTAATACTTTAAATGCGGTAATTACTGCTTTTATAGTAATACCAATTGTATCTAAAATGGCAACAAAATGGGGAAAAAGAAATGCTTTTTTAATTTCTACATTTTTGTCGATAATAGGTTACGTTCTAAAATGGTGGGGTTTTGATATTGCTCTAAATAAAAGCTTTAATGAAACAGCTTTAGGAGAATCAATGACCAATGGTGTGGCTTCTATTTTTGAATTTTTAAATCCTTATTTAGATACTATTGGTATGTCTTGGTTTAGTATAGATGCCAGTAACGGAATACCATGGCTTATCTTTTTACCAATACCATTTTTTGCTTTTGGTATGGGAGGTTTATTTACCCTAATGATGTCTATGACTGCAGATGTTTGTGATTTAGATGAATTAGAAAATGGAATGCCTAGAAAAGAAGGAACTTTTGGAGCCATATACTGGTGGATGGTAAAGTTAGGGCAAGCAATTGCAATTATTTTAAGTGGTGTAATACTTAAGTTTGTTGGTTTTGATCAAAACATTACAAAGCAAGCACTAGAAACAATGACATCGTTAAGAATTGCAGATATTGTAGTACCTGCAAGTACAGCAGCATTAGCAATGTTTGTCATGTGGAAATATAGTTTAAATGAGTCTAAAGCTAAAGAAATTAAAGAGGTTTTAGTGAAACGTAGAGGAGAATTATAAAAAAAATATATGTCATTTAGAGGAAAACATAATTATTTAGTAAGTACCACCAATTATAGTGGTTACCGAGGTAAAGATTTTTCGAAATATTCATTAGAAGATTTAAAATCACAATGGAAAGAGGTTTTAAACCAAGGAATGCATGGTATTTGTTTTAGTATGTATGAAGATGGTCAAGAGCCAGGAGACACTATTACAGAAGAGCAGGTAGAAAGACGTATTAAAATATTAAAACCCTATACAAAATGGATCCGTTCTTTTTCTTGTATAGAAGGTAATGAACACATACCAAGAATCGCACAAAAACATGGATTAAAAAATATGGTGGGGGCTTGGTTAAGTGATGATTTAGAAAAAAATGAGCAAGAAATAGACGCATTAATTCAATTAGGTAAGCAAGGTTACATAGATATTGCTGCAGTTGGTAACGAGGTTTTATACAGAAACGAATTAACTTTAGAACAACTGTTAGCCTACATTAAAAGAGTAAAAGAAACACTACCAGATGTTGCAGTGGGTTATGTAGATGCTTACTACGAATTTTCTAGACACCCAGAACTGGTAGAAATTAGCGATGTAATTCTATCAAACTGTTACCCATATTGGGAAGGATGTCATATAGACGATTCTTTAAATCACATGCAACAAATGTTTTACCAAGCTACAAAAGCTGCAAAAGGTAAAAAAGTAATTATTACAGAAACGGGTTGGCCAAGTAAGGGGGGAACTGAAGTAGCAGCAGATTCTAATGAAGAAAATGCAATAAGATATTTTATAAACACTCAAAAATGGTCTCAAAAAGACAACGTAGATATTTTTTACTTTTCATCTTTTGATGAATCTTGGAAAACTGGAGATGAAGGAGATGTTGGAGCTTATTGGGGGTTATGGGATAAAAACGAAAAACTAAAATTTTAAAACATCTTATTCAATTATAAAATGTATTTTATTAATCCTTTAAATATGAGTTATTTAAAGGGTTTTTTAGTTTCTAACTACTTGTCAAATTTTTAGAATTCACCAATCTTTTTTTACCCATACACTACCAATACACACTTATTTTTATTTACAAAAAAATATTATTTTTTTATTAAAATAATTTCAATGTAAACTACCGCTCTCACTACAATGTGCTAATTTGTTAAATGTTAAATTTAGTTTTTTTATTTTTTGTATGTTTTTTGTTGAGGTGCTATATGTTAAAAATGAATATATTAAAGTTAATATTGTATATAACAATTTAAATAAACTTTATAATTATGAAAAAAATTACATTACTATTGATGTTATTTGTTACATCACTTTTAACATCGCAGAATACAGTTTCTGTTGATGCTTCAAAGACTTGGAAGTCATTTGTAGCTGCATTTAATGTTTCGGACGGAAATTTTGAATTTGGGTTTAATTATGAATTTGCAAAAAATAAATCAACATTTTCTGGAAACGTATTAACTATGCAACCCAATTTTTTAATTTGGGCTGAAAATGCAGCATCATGGGATGCTGGTTGGTTTAGCGCTTCAGAAACTCCTAACAAAACCGTTGAAGTAAGTGGGTTTGTAGAAGATAGTAGTTTAGCAGGTTCCGATTTAACTTTTTCTGGAAACTTAGATTCTTATACAATAGCTTCTGGATACACCGTAAAAGCTTTTATAAAAGCTTTAGATCCAGGTAACAATTATGCAACGGTTACAAATAAAACATTCACTTTAACAGATGCGGTTAGTACTTTTAGTGTTTCTGCTTCTGCAAGTGAGTTACCTGCAGGTCATATTGTACAGTATGGTTTTTCAGTAACTGGTTTAATAGCAAATCCTACTGAAGAAAGTAATTTAGGCAGCGTTGTTGTAAGTAACCCAGCAAATAGTAGTCAAACGGCAACTTACGATTTGCTAGAGTCATTTAACGGTACTGGTTTACAAGGTGGTTTTGGTGATGCAACTCCAGTTTATGATGCTGACCCCACAGATGCCAATACTCAAGTTGTTAAAATAACAAATACAAATGGTGCAAATTGGCAAGGTACAGACGTTACTTTAACTACTCCTTATACTTTAACAGCAGCTACCCAGCTATCTATGCAGTTAGATGTTTATTCAACTACAGCTATAACAATTGCACCTAAAGCACAAGGAGGTGTTGATGGGGCTCCAGATTCAGTTACTTCTGTAAGCCATACTGGATCAGGTTGGGAAACTTTAACGTTAACATTCGACCAAAGCTTGGATGGGAAAGGACAAGCCAATGGTATTTATACTGATTTTGCACTCCATACCAATTGGGATACTAGTACTAACAATTTTGGAACACCAGATGGTAGAGTTTTTTATATAAAAAATCTTAAAGGTTTACCAACAACACTTCCAGAAGATCCAGCACCAACTGATGCTCCAACCACTCCTCCAACAAGAGATGCAGCAGATGTTATTTCTTTGTTTAGTGATGCTTACACAGATAAACCTAACGTTACGTTTGGAACTGATTGGGATGAAGCTGATATTTCTGATGTTACAGCAGCAGGAAATAATATTAAAAAAGTTTCATTTGCATCAGGTCAAAATGCTAATTTTGTAGGAATAGATTTTGCAAATTCAAAAATAGATTTAACATCATTCACTCATTTCCACATTGATATTTGGACAGAAACAGAGACTTTAGACAAGAGTTTTAATCACAAATTAGTTAACTTTGCTAATGTAGAAGCAAAAGAGACTAGTGCAATAGAGTTTTCTACAGCTAATGGTTCAAGTCCTGCTTTGCCAAATCCTAACCCAGGAGGTTGGATATCATATGATATACCATTTTCATCATGGATTGTAGCAGGGAATACCGGTATTAATTTAAGAGATAATATTGCACAATATATAATTACTTCAAATTTAGGAGTTGTTTATGTTGATAATATATATATATATAAAGATGGTTCTGGGACTGGAAATACTGGAGATAATGCATCAGGTGATATAATTAATTGGACTTTTGATGAAGCTGCTTCTATAAACGTATTTGATAAAATTGCAGATGCTGCTGCAGATACAAATGCTGCAGTTAATTTTAATGAAATTGGTAATGGTACAGGTGCTTTAGAAATAATAGGCGTTAATAGTGCTGGTGGAGCTGGTAAAAATTATTCTTACAGATATCAAAACGAAAATTTTGATTTTAAAGGTAATTCTGAATTTAATATTTCTTTTGATGTTAAATTTGTTGGGAATTATGTTGGTGCTGCTTTTCACACGGGGATCCAAGTGCCAAATACAACTTCTGGTGCAGGTGTAAAACAAATAAATAAATTAGATTTACAAAGTCAAATAAATAATTCTACTTGGTCTAATATAGAATTTAATGTTTCTGACAATGATTTTAATGGTTCAAATGGATTATTTATTTTTGATTTTATAATTGCTGCTGGTGCTGATGTGAATGCTGGAGGTACTGTTTTAATCGATAATTTTAAGATTTCTGGTTTAACTACTGCAAGCGTAGATAATAATAAGTTATTAGGTTTTTCTATGTTTCCTAATCCAGCTAAAACTCAATTACAAATATCAGCAAAAGAAACGATTACTAAGGCAGATGTTTTTAACGTTTTAGGTAGAAAGGTAAAGTCTTTTACAGTTAATAATACAAGTACTAGTTTAGATATTTCAGAATTAAGTAAAGGTATTTATTTAATTAAGTATGAATCTGCAGGAAGAGTAGGTACAGCAAAATTTATTAAGGAATAGTTTTTTACACTAATACCTTAAACTTTAAAAACGCTCAAATTTATTTGAGCGTTTTTTTATGGCTAAAAATATTGTTTGATAATAGAATTAAATTACAAAAAAAGATAGAAAAGTATTTTATTTTAATTGATTACACCAACAACAAATTCAAAGACATTACATCTAATTTACCAGTAGAAAAAAGGTGTTTTTTTTAGTTTAAAATTTCTTTTTCCTTACATCTAAAACAATTTTCTTGTCCCAAAAAGTTAGGGTTTCCAAATTCTTCAGACCAAAAACCCTCTAAAATATCTTTGGTAATACATTTATAAACTACAACACCTTTGTAGATTTCGTTTTCATCACCTTGATATTCAAAATTAATAACCAATATATTATTCTTAAAAAAACCTTTGCCAAATTGTTGCTGGCTTTTATTTATTAGCCATTTAGCATCAATTCTATGATTGCTATCAAGGCTTAGACTTAATATACCTTTGTAAGTGTTTTCAGAATCATCTTGGTTACTTCCAATAATTTGATACTCTCCAATTAAATCTTCTATAACCATTACTTGCCAATACAGAAATTAGAAAAAATATGGCCTAAAATATCTTTATCTACATCATATTCTCCTGTAATATTCCCTAAATGACGCAAACATTCTCTAATATCTATAGAAAATAAATCTGTAGAAATTTCTAAATCTATCCCTTGTTGTACAGAGGTAATTGCTTCTAAGGCATTGTTTAAAGCTTCAAAATGTCTAGAATTGGTTACAATAGTTTCGTTATTGCTTAGCGCACCGATATTTACCAAAGATGTTAGTTCGTTTTTCAATTCTTCTATCCCTGTTTTTTGCTTTGCAGATAAAGGAATTAAGTTTTCAATTTCCGATTCTAAAATAGATAAATCATGACAAGATAACGTATCTACTTTATTGGCAATAACCAACAACCTTTTATTTGGGAAACGCTTTTTTATGGTATCAATTTCCTCTAAAAAAGAATCCTTTGAGTGGATGTATTTATTGGCATCAATTAAGAAAATAATCAACTGTGCATTTTCTGCTTTTTCATACGCTTTTTGTATTCCAATACTTTCTACAACATCTACAGTTTCTCTAATTCCTGCTGTATCTATAAATCTAAAAGCAACACCTTCTATAATTAATTCATCTTCTATGGCATCTCTAGTAGTACCAGCAATGTCAGACACAATGGCTTTTTCTTCGTTTAAAAGTGCATTTAATAGTGTTGATTTTCCTACATTAGGTTCACCAATAATAGCTACTGGAATTCCGTTTTTCATGGCATTTCCAAACGAAAACGAATCTATCAATCGTTTTAAAACAAAAGTAATTTTTGCTACCAGTTCTTTAAATTGAGTTCTGTCTGCAAATTCTACGTCTTCGCCAGAAAAATCGAGCTCTAACTCAATTAAAGCAGCAAAATCTAATAATTTTTTTCTCAATTCTTTTAACTCGCTGGTAATGCCACCTCGCATTTGTTGTATGGCCATTTGGTGGCTTGCAGCAGAGTTTGAGGCAATTACATCTGCAACCGCTTCTGCCTGACTCAAATCCATTTTTCCGTTTAAAAAAGCGCGCATCGTAAACTCCCCATTATCTGCCATTCTACAACCTTTTTGCAAAAATAATTGTATAATTTCTTGCTGAATAAAACTAGATCCATGACAAGAAATTTCTACAACATTTTCACCAGTATAAGAAGTTGGATTTTTAAAAACAGATACCAAAACTTCATCTAAAACAATATCATTTTTTATAATATGCCCTAAATGTATGCTATGTGTTTTTTGCTTTTTTAAAGATTTATCATTTTTTATCGATTTAAAATTGGCATCAACTATATTAATAGCATTTTCTCCAGAAAGTCTAATTACAGAAATTGCGCCAACTCCTGCAGGAGTCGCCAAAGCAATAATGGTATCATTTTGAATCATATTGCAAAAATACGCAAACATTTTACTACAAAAAACCAAAAAGTTTAGCGCATTTTTAGTAATTAGACTTTTTAGCTAATTACTATCAATTTTATAAGCTAACTATAAACAAGCAAAAATAAATTGAAGTTAGTATAAAACTAAAAAAGTATATTTGTTTAAGCAATCTATTAATTTTTTGAAAATATATTTTTGTAACAAATACTAAATTTTTCGGTCAAATAAATAAAGTAACAAACATGAAAGAAGACAAACAACTATTAGTATTAACTCACTTAAGTCAATTATTAGATTTTGTATCAGGAATTGGTGGTTTTATTGTGCCGTTAATTTTATGGCTTACCAAAAAAGACGAAGTTTATGGTATGGATTTTCACGGAAAAGCCATTTTAAACTTTAGAATATCTATGTTTATTTACATATTAATATGTATCCCTTTAATTTTACTTTTAGGTTTAGGTATTTTAGGTTTAATCATTTTAGGGTTTTTATATTTAATCTTACCTATAACAAATGCCATCAAAGCAAGTAATGGAGAAGCACCACATTATCCATTAAGTATTCAGTTTATAAAATAATTTTTGGGCGTTCCCTTTCAGGTCAGGCTTTCCACTATATCTTTTTATGTTTAATGTTTTATAAAAGAATATTTTTTTAAAGGAGAAAGTAGTTGTTATTTATAGAGAAAAAGCAAACATAAAAAGGATGTCGTTTCAATCCTTAACGCAAGCTAGTTTGCCAACAACGTAATTACTTTTAACTAAATGTTTTTTATAATAGCTTCATATTCGTGAAAAAAAAGCTCAAATTTAGGCATGGTTGCTACAAAAAACTCAAAACAATCTCTCCAAGTATTTTTGTTGTGGATGCTAAATTTACGTTCAAAAGGTACATAAATTCTTCTTATGATTTTACCATTATCAAGTTTATAACAATCATTAAAAATAACTTCTGGTAATGCTGCCTCTAAAAGAGTTTTTAAAGAAAGTAATTGGTCATAATACAACATGTTTGTTAACTCATCAGGATTTTCTAAATCCAAACAAACCATGGCTCTTTTTCTGTCAGCAACAAATTTAAAAGCCAAACCTTTTACTTTGGTATTGTACAACAACCATTTTCTTGGAAACGATTTTCCAAAACTAGTCCAAAATTCTTTTCTAAGTTTTGCAGCTTCGTCTTTAGAAAACATTTTTTTTTAATCAATTTTTAAATTCAATAATATTTTGTTTTTTCACCATAAACCATAAACCATAAACCATAAACCATAAAAACCATAAACCATAAACCATCAACCAAAATTACCCATGAATTTTAGCCACATGTCCACGTTCACGCATCATTTCTGCTTCAAAAGCCAACAAAGCATTCCATTTTTGGTCTACAATTTCTCTATCTTGATATTGTCTTGCAAACTGTAAAAAAGTAGTATAATGTCCAGCTTCAGAAATCATTAAATTTTTGTAGAATTTTTGCAGTTCTTCATCTTCCATGTTTTCAGAAAACACTTTAAAACGCTCACAACTTCTTGCCTCAATTAAAGCAGCAATTAACAAACGTTGCACCAAAGCTTGTGTTCTATCTTTGGTTTTAGGAAAAAACTTCTGTAACCTTATGGCATAATCGTTTTTTTGCTCCCTGCCTAAAACCATTCCTCTTTTAACCATCAGCAAGTGTACCATTTTAAAATGTTGCATTTCTTCTATGGCAATGTTGCTCATTTCCTTAACTAATTCAGTTTCTTCAGAGTAATTTATAATAATAGAAACAGCATTAGAAGCTGCTTTTTGCTCTAAAAAAGCATGATCTGTTAATATTTGTTCTAAGTTTACTTTGGCAATTTCTGCCCAAGAAGTTTCAGTTTCAAACTGTAATCCTAACATAATATATAAGTTTCTGATGCAAAAATAAACAATATTTCATGTAAAGAAACTTGCCACAACTATGTTTTTTCATAAATTAGACTTTTTAAAAAATTAACATGTTAGAATTAGCAGGAATTATAATTTTAGGAATATTGGCACAATGGGTGGCTTGGAAATTTAAAATACCAGCCATCTTACCATTAATACTAATAGGTTTGTTGGTAGGCCCAATAGCAGCAGCATATTTAAGTGAAGATGGCTCTAAATGGATAGAACCCATTTGGAATGGAGAAAAAGGTTTATTTCCTGGAGAAGGTTTGTATTATTTTGTTTCATTAGCCATTAGTATCATCCTTTTTGAAGGAGGTTTAACCTTAAAAAGAAGCGAAATTAAAAATGTAGGTCCTGTAATAACCAAATTAATTACCGTGGGTGCTGCAATTACCTTTTTCGGAGCTGGTATTTTAGCACACTATATATTTCATTTAAGTTGGGATTTATCCTTTCTTTTTGCAGGTTTAATTATAGTAACTGGGCCAACAGTAATTACACCTATTTTAAGAAATATTCCTCTTAAAAAAGATATTTCTACTGTTTTAAAATGGGAAGGTATTTTAATAGACCCAATTGGTGCACTTGTTGCAGTATTGGTTTTTGAATTTATTAGTGTTGGTGGGGGTGGTGGTTTTACCAAAACTGCCTTAATTGAGTTTGGTAAAATATTACTTTTCGGAACAACTTTTGGGTTTACGTTTGCACACGCTTTAGCTTTTGCAGTCAATAAAAGGTTAATTCCACACTATTTATTAAATGTGGTTTCTCTTTCTGCGGTTTTATTGGTTTTTGTTGAGTCTGAGCTTTTTGCGCATGAATCTGGCCTTTTAGCAGTTGTAGTTATGGGGATGGTTTTAGGAAATGGAAAATTAAATAACATTAAAGAGCTATTGTATTTTAAAGAATCGCTAAGTGTTTTATTAATTTCGATTCTTTTTATTTTACTTTCAGCAAACATTAATATAGAAGATTTAATGCTTTTATATACCTGGAAAACAGCCTCTTTATTTGCCATAGTTGTTTTTGTATTAAGACCTTTAGCAGTTTTTGTAAGTACTTTTAAATCAAAATTAAAACTTAATGAAAAGCTATTTATAAGTTGGGTAGGTCCTAGAGGTATTGTTGCCGCAGGAATTGCATCACTTTTTGGTAGTAAATTGATAAAACAAGGAGTAGAGGGTGCAGAATATATTACACCTTTGGTTTTTATGATTGTTTTAGGAACCGTTTTGTTAAATGCAACAACAGCAAGAGTTTTTGCAAAATTAGTAGGGGTTTTCTTAAAAAAATCGGATGCAATTTTGTTTGTAGGAGCTTCAAACCCTGCAAGATTAATTGCTAGTTTTCTAAAAGCTAAAGGCAAAAGAATTATTTTAATAGATTCTAACAAAAATTTTGTGCAACAAGCTTTAGATGATGATTTAGAAGCATTTAAAGTAGATGTCTATGATGATGAATTAACTGATAATATAGAGTTAAATGATGTTGGATATTTAATTGCTTTAACAGGAAGTGACATGGTAAATAAACATGCAATTAATAAGTTTTCTCCAGTATTTGGTGAGCATGGTTCTTATAAATTAGCATCTTCTGAAGAAATTATTGAAGCAACAGTTACTGAGAGAAAAAACTTTTTTACACCAAATGACGATTATATAAATTTGAGTGAAGCTTACAGAGAAAATCCGAATATAACAGAAGTAAAAATAGCCAATAAAGAGGAATATGATAAGGTTTTAGAAATGCTATCTGAAGAAGAAAAAGCAGTTGCGCTATTCATAGAAAAAGGTACAGGAATTTATTTAATTCCTGAGTTTGAAGAAACAGAAGCTATCAAAGAAAACTTAGTTTTATCTTATTTAGGTAAAAAAATGAATTTTCAAAAAAATAAAAATAAAAAAAGTAAAATTTAAAAAGCAGTTTATTAAGTGTACTAAATGCACTCATAAATGTAAAAATGTTACAGATCTAACATAAAAGTTTGACGTAACTTTTCTAACATAGGATTTTTTTCTAAAAGTTTGCTGTATTTTTCTTGTGGAGTATAAGCAAACTTTTTTTCTACAGTTTCATTAAGCTCTAAGGCAATATCAATTCCGTAATTATTTAATTTTTCTCTTAAAAAATTTAATAATTTAGGTCTTCCTTTTTTAAATTGATCTTGCATTAATTTGTTGGGTACAGTGTACACAATTTTAAATTTACCATCTAATTTTGGTGCATCTGCAGCAATAATAGAAGCCATGCTTCTTTCACCTTTTTTGTTTAAAACATTAATGTATTCTTGCCAAAAAAGTTGTAATTCTTTTTCTGTAAAAACATCTTTTGGGTGGTTGTCAAAATTTTCTTCAACAACTTTTTTCTTACTTTCTTTCTTTTGATGTATGCTTTTTAAAGATAAAGAAGAGGTGCGTTTTCTTGCAAAATTTAAAACAGGTTTTACAGGTTCTGTAGAAGCTGATATATGGTCAGTTTTTACTTGCTCTTTAGCCTGTGTTAGCTCTTTTTTTACAATTGTTTCTGTTTTTAAAACAGATTTATTTACTTGTTTTTTTATAGGCGAAAGAGCTTGAAAAAATGTAGCAGGTATTATGTAGTTAGCTGACTTTTTTTTTTCTCCATCAAAAGTGATAGAGGCAATCTGCATTAAAGTTAATTCTACCAACAATCGCTGATTTTTACTTGCTTTGTAATTTAAATCGCAATCATTTGCTTTATTAATGGCTTGCATTAAAAAGGGAATACCAGCTTTTTCTGCTTGCTTTAAATATTTCTTTTTAGCAGCGTCACCAACTTCCAATAAAGCAACGGTAGCTTTGTCTTTAGCAACTAATAAATCTCTAAAATGACTAGCCAATCCATTAATAAAATGATGTCCTTCAAAGCCTTTTGCTAAAACTATGTTAAACGTATTTAGAACATCAGGTATTTTATTCTCTAATAATAAATCTGTCATTTTAAAATACGTATCGTAATCTAAAACATTCAAATTTTGGGTTACAGCCTCTCTAGTTAAATTTTTACCAGAAAAACTAACTACTCTGTCAAAAATAGACAAAGCATCTCTCATAGCGCCATCAGCCTTTTGGGCTATAATGTGTAAAGCATCATCTTCAGCTGTAATTTCCTCTTTCTCGCAAATGGTTTTTAAGTAATTTTTGGCGTCTAAAACACCAATTCTCTTAAAATCAAAAATTTGACAACGAGATAAAATTGTAGGAATTATTTTGTGCTTTTCTGTAGTTGCTAATATGAAAATAGCGTGTGCAGGTGGCTCTTCTAAGGTTTTTAAAAATGCGTTAAATGCAGACTGAGAAAGCATATGAACCTCATCAATAATATACACTTTGTATTTACCAGTTTGTGGTGGTATACGTACCTGGTCTGTTAAACTTCTAATATCATCAACAGAGTTGTTAGAAGCTGCATCCAACTCAAAAATATTAAAAGCAAAATCTTCATCTTTAGATAATGCTGCCTCTTGTTGATTGATTTTTTTTGCCAATATTCTAGCACAAGAAGTTTTACCCACACCTCTAGGTCCTGTAAACAATAAAGCTTGTGCTAAATGATTGTTTTTTATAGCATTGTCTAACGTATTAGTAATGGCTTGTTGGCCAACAACATCCTCAAAATTTTTAGGACGATATTTACGTGCTGATACTATAAAGTGTTCCATGTATATTTTAAAGTGTTTAAATTCGAGTAAATTAAAGTTGTTTTCTTTAATTTTTCAGTAAAAAGAAAAATTATTTTCTCATTTACCCAACAAAAATAACTATCTGAACCCTTTTAAGCAAAAAGGTTTCTTAACAAAATGCTAAAGTTGTAAACAACTGTAAAATATGCCGTAAATTTGCAATTTAAATTGTAGTTTAAAACATTATTTATTTAGAGATAAACGTTTCTAAAATTTTGCGCCAAGCGCGATGCAATGTTTTTAGCGCAATTTTTACTAATAATCATAAAAAAATATAAATGAAATATATAAAATTTAGTGTAATAACTAGTTTGTTAGTTTTAGTTGTTGCATGTTTTAGTTCTGCTAATAAAAAAGAAAAAACACCTTTACAAGCCATGTATTTACCACAAGACGAATATAAAACTGCTTATTTTGCAAGTGGATGTTTTTGGTGTGTAGAAGCTATTTTTGAAAGTGTAGAAGGAGTAGAAGAGGCTATTTCTGGTTATGCAGGTGGTAATACCTTAAACCCAACATATGAAAAAATTGGAACAGGAAAAACAGGACATGCAGAAAGTGTTGCGGTGTATTATAACCCCAAAAAAGTAAGTTTTAATACTTTGGTTACTGTGTTTTTTGGTTCTCATAACCCGACAACTGTCAATGGGCAACATCCAGATTATGGAACGCAGTATAGATCTATAGCGTTTTATCAAAATGCCAACGAAAAAAAGACCATCGAAACGCAAATTGCAAAACTTAATAAAGAAGTTTATAATGGTAAAATTGTTACAGAGGTTAAGAAACTAGATAAGTTTTACAAGGCAGAAGCATATCATCAAGATTTTGAAAAAAGAAACCCAAATCAAAGTTATGTTAGGGCAGTTTCTATACCAAGGTTGAATAAATTTAAAAAGAAGTTTCCACAATTATTAAAAAAAGAAGCACATTAAGTGCTTCTTTTTTTTGCTGTTTATTTGGCTTTTTCTACCAATTCTATTTTATTTACAGATGTTTTTGTTGTAAAAACACCATAATTTATGGTAATATTTTTTTTGTCTATTTTGTCTATTGTACCAACAGAATTTGAATCTATAATTCTAACGCTGTCATTTAACTTAAAAACGTAAGCTGCTTTTTGTTCTGCTTTTTTTACAGCTTCTTTTTTCTTTTCTTTTCTAACCTCTACAACTTTTTCTAAAACCTCTTTTTCTACTTTTTTAATTACTTGCTGCATTTGTTTTTCAACAATTTTTGCTTTTTGCTTTTGCGATTTTGTTTTTGGTTTTACAGGGGTCTTCTTAGCATGCTTTACTTTTTCGTCTGCAACCCATTTATTAAAATTAGTGTTTAGCTCTTTTTTATTATTGGTTTGAAAGTACTTGTTTAATAGCTCATTTATCTTTCTACCTAAAGAAAGCATTTTTTGATTATTGTCATACAATTCTTGAAAACCTGCTAGTTTTGCCTGTATTTTAGCCTCTTTTTCTTGTAAACTGTCTAAATGTTCTTTTCCTTTAGTTTTTTGTTTTTCTAAATTATCCGAGTTTTTTTGTAGTCGACTTCTTTCTTTTTGCAGTTTAGAAATTGTTTTGTCTAAACGAACTTTTTCGGTTTCTACACGCTTTTTTGCTTTGTTTATTAAGCTAAAAGGAATTCCGTTTTTTTGGGCAACTTCAAAAGTAAAAGAACTACCTGCTTGCCCAATAAATAGTTTGTATAAAGGCTCTAAAGAGCGCTCATCAAATTGCATATTGGCATTGGTAACATTTTCCAATTCGTTAGCCAGTACTTTTAGGTTAGAATAATGTGTAGTAATTACACCATAAGCATGTTTGTTGTAAAACTCTTCTAAGAAAATTTCTGCTAATGCTCCACCCAATTCTGGGTCAGAACCAGTACCAAATTCGTCTATTAAAAATAAGGTGTTTTCGTTACATTTTCGTAAAAAATAACGCATGTTTTTTAAACGATAGCTATAAGTGCTTAATTGATTTTCAATAGATTGATTGTCTCCAATATCTGTTAGAATAGTATCGAAAATATACGTTTGGCTACGTTCTGCAACCGGAATTAACAAACCACTTTGTAACATTAATTGCAACAAACCAATGGTTTTTAAGGTGATGGATTTACCACCAGCATTGGGTCCAGAAATAACAATAATTTGCTGTTCTTTATTTAATTCTAATGTTTGCGCAACAGTCTTTATATTTTGTTGATTGTTTTTTCGCCATAAAATGGGATGTACAGCATCTTTAAAAAATACTCGTTTTTCTTTGGTTATTTTAGGTAAAATAGCATGAATTTCTCTTGCATATTTTGCTTTTGCACCTACTGTGTCTGTTTTAACTAGATAATTAACATAGTCTTCTAACAACTCGGTAAAAGGTCTAATTGTAGCCGCCAAAGCTCTAAGTATTTTAATTACTTCTTGCTTTTCTTCGTACACTAAATTCTGATATTCTCTACTGTAAGATAAAGTAGCTTGTGGCGCTATGTAAACAATATTACCCGATTTTGAAGAGCCTAATAAACTACCAGCAATTTTTCTTCTATGCATTGCTGCTACTGCTAAAACCCTTTGGTTATCTACAATTGTTTCTTTAATGTCATCTAAATAACCTGCAGCAATGGCTTTAGATAACGCACTAGAAAAACTTGCACCAATTTTACCACGAACGTTATTAATATCTCTTCGAATTTGTTTTAAAGTAGATGAGGCATTATTTTTTACCTCGCCAGAAATGTCTATAATTTTTTTAATTTCATCATCTACATACGTAGTGAATTCTATTTTTTGAGTAAGCTCATAAAATGTTGGAAATTGTACTTTAAATTTTTTAAAAAATTTAATATGCTCGTTTACGGTTAAAGAAGTGCTTGCTATTTTTAAAAAAGCATCAGTTTCTATAAAGCTATTTTCTATTTTTAAGCGTTTTACACTTTCTTTAATATTATCAAAACCATGATTGGGTATTCTATTTTCGCTTTCAAAAGAAGATACATATTCATTTACCAAATGCAACTCTATAAACAATTGTTTTCTGCTAGTAAAAGGTAAAATTTCTACAACATTTTCTTTACCCAAACCAGAAATACAATGTTCTTTAACATGTTGTAAAACAGTTTTAAATTCTAAATCTTGTAATGTTTTCTCTGAAATATTAGTCCTCAAATTTGTAATTTTGATAATCTATTAAATAAAATAATTTTATAAACTTTATTGGGTTTAAAATTGAAGTAACAAAAATAACAAACAATGCAGGTAAAAATAGCTGATAGCTGGAAAAATATTTTACAAAATGAGTTTGAGAAGCCTTATTTTAAAGATTTAACTTCTTTTGTAAAAAATGAGTATGAAAATTACCAATGTTACCCAAAAGAGAAAGACATTTTTGCAGCTTTTGATTTTTGTACATTCGATAATTTAAAGGTGGTAATTATTGGGCAAGATCCTTATCATGGCCCAAATCAAGCTAATGGCTTGTGTTTTTCTGTAAAAGATGGCATTACTCATCCACCATCTTTAATAAATATTTTTAAAGAAATAACTGCAGATTTAGGTAAAGAATATCCACAAAGTGGGAATTTAGAAAAATGGGCAAAACAAGGTGTTTTATTGCTAAATGCTACTTTAACAGTAAGGGAGCATGAAGCTGGAAGCCATCAAAAACAAGGTTGGGAAAGGTTTACGGACGAAGTTATTAAACAGATTTCTAAAGAAAAAGAAAGTGTTATTTTTTTACTTTGGGGTGGTTTTGCTAAGAAAAAAACAAAATTAATAGACAACACAAAACATCATATTTTAGAATCTGGACATCCAAGTCCTTTAAGTGCAAATAGAGGTTATTGGTTTGGCAACCAACATTTTTCTAAGGCGAATGCTATATTAACTGATCTAGAAAAACAACTAGTAGCTTGGTAAGCTATGCGTTGATAGATTTATGGAGCATTGATTAAACTATTTGTTTGAACTCTTTTGATAAACGAATTAAGGGAGCAGAGGAAGTAAAAAATCTTCAAAAAAAACTACTATATGAAGCGTGTTTATTGAATTTAAAACTAAGAAACAAACTGATTATTAGAATAAATCTGCTTGGTTTAATGTTGTTTGATTGGTTGGTAAAACATCTGCTAAACCACAAGATTTAGACATGCTTCTACAAGAAGAAAAACAAATTAAACCTATAATGCAAATTGCAATAAAAACTATTTTTTTCATTTTTTAAATTTTTTTAAAGTCTAAATATACATATTTTTTATGAACTCACCTGAATTTTTATTGCCTCCTATAGCGATCAAACAAATCATTTTATTTTGAATTCGGGTAACTTTTTTTTTGATGGGTTTGCCATCATTCTACTCGTTTATTTTTAGCCATTTTTGAATATCTTCTAGTTGCTGTTCGTATCTTTTTGCTAAAATCTTACCGATATTTTTATATGATGATTTCAAATATTCATGAACGCTCGCCAAATTCAAGGGTTTTTTTCAAAGATTTGTATAATTTTTGATGGATTGCCAGCACTCATATCTTTAATGATTTCTTAAGTTAAAACAATGCTAATAGCTACTTCTTTCGCACGAAAAGCTTTACACATTTGTATCATATCATTTGGATAATCTTTCTAGCAAAGTTTCATGTTTTTTTATTGTATTGTTTTTTTCTTTTAAATATCAAGAATAATTAAAGTCTTCTGCTACTCCTATCTACTTTGAGGATTGTCTTTTACTCAGTTAATTTATTTAAGCTGTAAATAATTAAATCTTCTACAACTTTTCCAGGTTTTTTGCTAAAAGTACCATTTGCTCTGTTAGCAATAATGGCGTTTATTGAACAAGAATTATGACCTAACAATTTAGACAAACCGTAAATGGCAGAAGTTTCCATTTCTAAATTGGTAATTCTATGTGAATTGAATTGAAAAGAATCAATTTTATGGTTTAAGTTATCGTCTTGTAAAGCAAGTCTTAAAACTCTGCCTTGAGGGCCGTAAAAACCACCAGCAGTAGCTGTTATCCCTGTAAAAGTATTATCTGAGCTTAATTTTTTTTCTAATATTTTACTATTTTTTATAATAATGGGAGCTGCTTTTTTAGTACTCCAGTTGGTATGTTTTACGAAGGCATTTTCTATATCTGTATTACAAATACTTTCTATTTGATATGAATGCAACAGGCCATTTAAATCTAAACCAAAAGAGCTTATTAAAAAACTATCTACAGGAATATCTACCTGTAAAGATCCAGAAGTACCAATTCTAACAATATTTAACTGGCTTAAATTTTCTTTAGGTTTTCTTGTAGTTAAATCAATATTTACAAGCGCATCTAACTCATTCATTACAATATCAATATTATCTGGTCCAATACCAGTAGATATTACAGAAAAGCGCTTGTTTTTATAAGTGCCTGTGGTAGTTTTAAATTCTCTTTTTTGTGTTGTAAACTCAATAGCATCAAAATATTTTGTTATTTTATCTACGCGATCTTGATCGCCAACAAAAATAATATCTTTAGCAATGTTTTCTGGTTTTAAATTCAAATGATAAACGCTACCATCTGCATTTAAAATAAGTTCAGATTGTTTTATTTGCATTTTTAAGAGGTGATTTGTAATAGTTTTTGATTGTTTTTACTAAATAAAAAACTAAATTTTTTAGCTCCTCCAAGATAAGAATTTTCGTTTCGTAATTGCCTATAAAAACTGGTTTCGTTTTCTAAAACTTTTTTGCCTGTTTTGGTTAATTTTACAGGGTTATAAGATGCAAATAATGGGTTTAGTTGCGTTATGGTTTTTTGGTATTGTAAGTCTCCAAAGCCAAATAATTCTTGCTCTTTAAGTAAACTACCCAATAGTTTGTTTTTAGTTGTTAATTTGTTTTTTGTAGCAGTTTGTAGTACAAAGTTTTCTACATTATTCAATCCATTTTCTACAGAAGGAAACCTTTGCAAATGTGTTTTTAAAGCATTTTCTAAATTTACAAATGTATTTGTTGTTTTAATATTTGTAATAGTTTCTAGCCTTAGAGGACTGACCGAACAATATAGTTGCCAAATGTAATCTGCGTAATCAATATCATTTTGAGATAAATTAATTCTTTTTTTATAATGCTGATGTATTTCAGATTCAGAAAGCTCACATAAACCTTTTAATTTTGTTGACTTTTTTACTTTTCCGCTACAGACCAAAGAAATAGGATAGTCTTTTCTGTATTGTTTTAACCAACTAATAACCGCTAACATATTAATTTGACAAAACAAATCGTACTCAAACCAAAGTACAATTTCTTTGGTTTCTTTTTTGTTACAAAGCCTTCTGTATTCTTTTATGGTATAGTCTATAAATTTTTGTTTACTAACTTTGTAAGTGTTTTTAAAAAAGCTATACCTCATTTTCCAAAAAACATCACTACCAACATTTGTAGTGGTTTTGCCTTCGCTTAGCATTTCTCTCCAAGTGATAAAATCTCCAGTAAATTTAAGTTTTTTTAGATAGTTTGTGGTACTGTCTCCATTTGTTATGTGTAAAATTAAAGCGCCCATAATAAATTGACAATAAATTTAATTACTTTTAATTGTGTTGATTTTTATGTTGTTAACCTCCAACACGTTTTACTTTAAAACCTTTATCCTTTAACATATTCATAATTTTATCTCTAAAATCTCCCTGAATGATAATTTTATCATCTTTAAAACTACCTCCTACAGAGAGTTTGGTTTTAATTTCTTTTGCCAAAATTTTAAAGTCTGCTGTTGCACCAGTATACCCCTCTAAAATGGTAATTGGTTTTCCTTTTCGCTTTTCGTATTTACAAATTATAGGTTCATCTTGTAACCAAATATTCGATTTTTCTATGGTTGGTTCAGGTGTTTCCTTATGTTCTGGAAATAGGTTTTTTAATTGATCTTTTAAATCCATTTGTTAGTGTTTGGTTGTAGTTTTGGTTTATAGTTTTTGTTTTGTAAAAACCAAAAACCGCCAACTATTTCTTCAATCCTAATTCTTTTAAACGTTGGTCTAAAAATTTACCTGCAGTAATATCTTCAAACTGTTTTGGGTTTTCTGTATCTACACAGTTTTCTAATACATCTAATTTCATTTCACTTACTGGATGCATAAAAAACGGAATGGAATATCTTGAGGTACCCCACATTTCTTTAGGAGGATTTACCACTCTATGGATGGTAGACTTTAGTTTGTTATTACTATGTCGTGATAACATATCTCCAACATTAATCATCAATTCATCTGGTTCTGCCATAGCATCTATCCAATCGCCTTTGTGGTTTTGCACTTGCAAACCTTTACCTTGAGCGCCCATTAATAGCGTAATTAAGTTAATGTCTCCATGGGCTGCAGCTCTTTCTGCGCCTTTTGGTTCTGTCTTTATAGGTGGATAATGAATAGGTCTTAAAATACTGTTTCCGTTTTTGATGTGTTTATCAAAATATGTTTCTTCTAAACCTAAATGCAATGCTAAAGATCGCAGCACATATTTTGCTGTTTTTTCTAACATTTTATAGGTTTTTTTACCAACCTCATTAAATTTTGGGAGTTCTTCTACAATTACATTTTCTGGGTATTCTGCAGCTCTTTTAGGATCGTCTTTTACATATTGACCAAAATGCCAAAACTCTTTTAAATCTGCTTCTTTTTTACCTTTTGCAGATTCTTTTCCAAAAGAAACATATCCTCTTTGTCCTCCAATACCAGGTATTTCGTATTTTTCTTTTGTTGCTAGGGGTAAGTCAAAAAAGTTTTTGATTTCTGCATATAAATCTTTTACTAATGTATCGTCTAAGAAATGACCTTTTAAAGCTACAAAACCAATGTTTTCATAGGCGTGACCAATTTCGTTTATAAATTTTTGTTTTCTTGTTGCATCGTCAGACAAAAAGTCTGCTAGATTTACACTTGGTATTTTATTCATTATGATATTTTTAAGGTAGAAACCTACGTTAAAGTTACTAAAAAAAGAGGAATTATAATGGTAGTTTATTTTTTTGTAAATGGAATTAGGTAACTTACAGTATAATTAAAGCCAAAACCTGTATTGCTTTCAAAAATTCTATTGAAACCAGGTGCGTATAAGGTTTTAAAGTTTTCGGGTTCTTTAACACTCATTAAAATCTTATAAGAAAGGCTAAAGCTTACAAATAAATTTTTTAGTGTTTCTGCTTTTATGCCTACCATAAATTCAGACCAATGTGCATTTAAATTTTTTGCTGTTACTGGATTTGTTACTGGCTCTGCAAGAAAATAATTGCCATTATCTGCATCTGAAACATTGGGTGTATAACTGTTTAAAGTTTGATCAAATAAGGCAAAACCATATCTATATCCTACAAAAACTTCGTTGTTCATATCTAACCAATTTTTGTAGGCATTGTAGTTAATGCCCAAACGGATATAGTTTCCTTTTGCTGTAGAGTTAGAAACCATAAATTCTGATGATGTTTCTTCTTCGTAACCTAATTCTGCAGCAATGTATAAATTCTTTTTAATTCTGTAATCACCAACAATTTCAAAACCAGTATAAACACCATCAAGCGAAGCTTTGATAGGTTTGCTAATGTCTACACCTAAACGAATACCAGCATTGGTTTTGTAAATTAGGGTATCTTTTTCTTTGGTAACAAGACTATCTTTAGGTTGCTCTTGCGCATAATTTTCAGCAAAAACAAATACCATAAAAAGGCTAATGAAATACTTGTACATGTGCTGTGGTTTGATCGTTTAAATTAAGTAAAGTTTTGGGCGTAAAATCTGTAAACCAAGTATTTGTTGGTGATGAAAATTCTAAATTTTTATACACAATTTTGTAACCACAAGAGCGTGAAACATATTCTTCTTGAATATCATAATTAATAGAAAACTGATTTACAACACCATCTTTAGAAAAATTATATACAGTTTCTAAAGCATTTGGGTTCAGAGGGATTACAATGCTGTCTGTACTAACACCATTATATCTAGCAATTGTATCGCTATTTGCTTCTGAATTAATTACTAAGTTTTGCACTCTTTTTGTTGTTTCTCTATTGGTATCGTCATAAAAACGAATAATTAATCTTGGTGTAACAGGGTTTTGAGTACAAAAATCATCTTTTTCGCAAGCGGAAAAAAGTGCTACAGATACTAGTAAAATTAGAATTGTTTGTTTCACGAGTCAAATATAGGTATTAGAATTTTTTCTAGAAGATTATTCCTCTTCAACTTCTACAATTTTATTGATGGCTTCTGCTAATTTAAAATCCAGTTCTGTAACTCCATCAGCATCATGTGTGGTTAATGTAATGTCTAAAGTGTTGTAAACGTTTGTCCATTCTGGGTGATGATTTAAAGCCTCACATTCAAAAGCAATTCTGTTCATTGCAGACATACAGTCTTTAAAATTATCAAACTCAAAATCGGTATGAATGGCATCATCATAAAAATCCCATTCTTGTAATTTTTCTATTCTTTTTTCTATTTCTAGATTTGTTAGTTTTTTCATTTTCTGCGTTTTATATATTATTTTAAATGTTTGGGCATATCTCTGCTTTCATGTAAAACTCTAATAATTAATAGTTTGTTTTCAATTATTTTATAAAAAATAATGTGTTTTTGAAAAGCGATACTAAATATACCCTCTTTAATTTCTTTTCTTGTTCTACCTAAGTTTGGTTGGTTACATAATTGAAAAAATAAATCTTCAATGTTTGATAGATATACAATTGCTTGATTTCGGCTATGACTTTTTTCTGTATAATCAAAAATATCTTCTAAATCTGCATCTGCTTCTTTGGTTAATTCATAATTTTTAAGAATAACCATTTTACTATTCTTGTTTCGATTCTAAAATATCTTTTACAGAACGCTTACTTATTCCACTTTCTAGTCCTTTTTCTATTTCTGCTCTTAAATCTTTTATAATTTTATTTCTATATATGGTATGCAATCTTAAAGCATCTCTAATTACTTCACTATTATTTTGATACTCGCCAGATTCAACTTGAGTAGTAATATATTCCTCCTGTTGTTTTGTAAAACTAATATTCATAATTATTTATTTTGATAGCATAAAAGTATAAATATTATCTATATTTAGCAAATATGGATAAATTGTTAAATAAAGTCTATTTACTTCTCAAACAAAACCACAGTTTCTATATGGCTTGTGTGCGGAAATTGATCTACCAAACTTATTTTTTTCATTTGATAACCAGCTGCTGCTAACAATTCTGTATCTCTTGCTTGTGTGGCTGGGTTACAAGAAACATATACCATTCTGTCTGCATTTAAGTTGATAATTTTTTGCAGTGTTTTTGGTGCAATACCAGCTCTTGCAGGATCTAATATGATTGTTTTTATTTTATTTTGATATTCTGGATGTGCTATTAAAAATTTACCAACATCTGCTGCAAAAAACTTTAAGCCTTCTATATTATTTCTTTTAGCGTTCTTTTTTGCATCTGCTATGGCTGATGCTACAATATCTACACCCACAATTTTTGCATTATCGCTTTTAGAAGCTACAATTTGACCAATGGTTCCTGTGCCACAAAATAAATCCATAACCACAGTATTGTCTACTTTGGTTTTATCCTCTAAAACATATTCCACTACTTTAGAATATAATCTTTCTGCACATTTTGGGTTGGTTTGAAAAAAGCTTTTCATGCTAATTTCAAAGTTTAAACCCAACAATTCTTCTACAATTTTATCTTTACCATACACCAACTCTAAACTACCCGAAGTAGCAATGGTTCTGTCTCCAGTTTCATCGTTAATAGTATGTAATAAACCTGCTAAACGATCTCCTAAAATATCTTTTAGAAACGCCGCAAATTTGTTTAAATCGAATTTATCTAAATCATCAGAAGTTGTTACTAAATTACATAACAACTCGTCTGTTTTAAAAGATTTTCTAACCACAAAATATCTAAAAAAACCTTCTCTTTTTGGTCCATGCCAAGGTTGTAAACCTGTTTCTTTACAATACTTACGAATGTTTTTAAGATTGTCTTCTAACTGCTTGTCAAACAAGCCAGAATCTTTTTCTAAATTATCTCCCATCCACCAAACACCACGTCTTTTAAAACCTAGTGTAAACTCGTCTTTATCTGTTTTTTCAATTCTGTCGTAACCAATAGCAGAAAAACCATATTCCATTTTATTTCTGTAATGAAATACGTTTGGCGAGGTTACAAACTCATCAAAAAGATCTTCTATATTAGTAACTTTACCAATTTTTTTAAAAAGAGAAAGTGTGCTTTCTTTTTTGTATTGATGTTGTAAATTGATAGGTAATTGAATGTAAGGTGCCCCAGGAATATCTTGATAAGGAACTTTAACTTCATCTTTAGAAGGTTCTAAAACATCAATTAACTTAGCTTCTGCGTATTTTTTGCTAGATTTTTTTATTTGTGCCTTTACCAATTGACCCGGTAAAGTATTGGGTACAAAAATGACAAAACTGCCTTCTTCAGAGTGTATTCTGGCAATACCTTTTCCTCCAAAAGCATAATCTTCTATGGTAAGTTCTAAAACTTGATTTCTTTTTACAAATTTATTTCGTTCTCTACGTGGCATTTTCTGTATTTAGTGGATTGCAAAATTAGCAAAACTTATTGATTGAAGTAGGAATTGAAATGTATTTATAGAAAAACATTTTTATTTAAAAAAAGAGGTATTTTATTTAGAAATAATTTCTAAAACCAACGCTTTGGTTAGTGGTTTTCCGTTGGCAATTTTTTTGATATTTTCAAAGGTAAAAACAAAATCGCATTCTTTTTTATAATCTGAACATCCATAAGCTGTTTTTCCTTTTAGAATGGTTCCTTTTTTACATTTTGGACAAGTTATTTTACTTTGCAGCGATTTGTCTGCATCAGGAGTGAGAGTTTTTTTAGGTTCAAACTTTACATTAAAATCATCATCAAAACGAAGTAAACCTTCTGCCTTAGTATCATTTACAGAAAACCCTTTTAAATTGTTAGTACAACCTTTGTCTATTAATCTAATAATCTGGTTTTCAGAAATTTTTTTATCGTAAAATTGAAACGGAATTTTTAAATCGCAATTGTTTTTATATTCAGAGCAACCATAAGCTGTAGAGCCTTTTAACAACTGCCCTTTTTTGCATTTTGGACAAGTTTTACCTACTACTTGTTTTTTTGTTTTTTTGTTTTTTCCACTTTGTGGAGATTTCTCTTGGGTACTTTGACTGACACTATTAGAGGAAATTCGTTTTTTAGTCGTGTTAGAACGTACTTCATAAACCAGTTCATCAACCATTTTTTTCATGTTATTGATAAACGTTCCTGCATTAAAATCTCCACGTTCAATTTCTTTAAGACGTTTTTCCCAACGCCCAGTTAATTCAGCAGATTTTAGTAATTCATTATCAATAATATTTATCAGATCGATTCCTGTTTGTGTAGGTAAAACCAGTTTTTTCTTACGTTCTATATATTTTCTTCTAAATAAAGTTTCAATAATACTTGCTCTTGTTGATGGTCTTCCGATTCCATTTTCTTTCATCAGCTCACGCATTTCATCATCATCTACTTGTTTACCAGCAGTTTCCATAGCTCTTAACAAACTTGCTTCTGTAAAGTTTCTTGGTGGCTTGGTTTCTTTTTCTAAAAAAGAAGGTTCATGAGTGCCTTTTTCACCTTTGGTAAAACTAGGTAAGGTAGTTTGTATATTTAGCTCTTTTTTCGCCTTGCTTTCTTCAGTTTCAAAAACGATTCTCCAGCCTTTAGTTAAAATTTCTTTACCTGTAGTTTTAAAAGGAACTTCTGCAGCTTTGCCTAAAACAGAAGTGTTAGAAACATCTGAATCTGGATAAAAAACAGCAATAAAACGTTTGGTAATAATATCGTAAACTTGTTGTTGATTATATTGCAAATTCCCTTGAATTCCCGTAGGAATAATGGCATGGTGATCTGTTACTTTTTTATCATCAAAAACACGTTTAGACTTTTTTATTTTCTGTCCTAAAAGAGCTTGTGTAAGCTTACTATAATTGGTTAATTTCGATAAAATTCCATGTACTTTCGGATACACATCATTAGGTAAAAAAGTGGTATCTACTCTCGGGTAGGTTACAACTTTCATTTCATATAACTTCTGGACTATTTTTAAGGTTTCATCTGCAGAAAAACCAAACTTATTGTTACAATATACTTGTAAACCTGT
Source organism: Polaribacter sp. YIW18 (assembly GCF_057219325.1). Lineage (NCBI taxonomy): Bacteria > Pseudomonadati > Bacteroidota > Flavobacteriia > Flavobacteriales > Flavobacteriaceae > Polaribacter > Polaribacter sp. YIW18. The sequence continues at coordinate 149,084 of NZ_JBXVVE010000004.1, forward strand.
TAAATCGAATAGTTTAGGTGCGTATTCTTTTCCTTTTTTCTTTTTTACAGAAACAATTTCAAATTCAGATTGCGCAACTTTATCAGCTAAAACTTGTCCGTCTTCTTGTTTTAAAAAACGACCGTCTTCATAATTAAAAAGGGTGTTTCTATAAGTTGTTTGTAGCTCCCAATAAGGTTGTGGTTTAAAATTTTGAATTTCGAAATAACGATTTACCAACATAGCTAGGGTAGGAGTTTGCACTCTACCTACAGACAAAACTTGTTTGTAACCACCAAATTTAACAGTATATAAACGTGTTGCATTTAAGCCCAATAACCAATCTCCAATAGCTCTAGAATAGCCAGCATAATATAAATTATCGTAATTTTCTGCAGGTTTTAAGTTGTTAAATCCGTCTTTAATGGCTTCTTCTGTTAATGATGAAATCCATAAACGTTGTACTTTTCCTTTATAATTACATTGATTGATTACCCAACGTTGAATGAGTTCTCCTTCTGTTCCAGCATCCCCACAATTAATAATTACATCTGCTTTTTCAAATAATCCTTTTACAATATCAAATTGTTTTTTAATTCCAGAATCGCCTGTAACTTTGGTGTCAAAACGTTCTGGTAACATGGGTAAATTATTCAAATCCCAACTTTTCCAATGAGGTTTGTAATCTTTAGGCTCTAAAAGAGTACATAAATGCCCAAAGGTATAGGTTACAGCATAGCCATTACCTTCGTAAAAACCATCACGTTTTGTGTTGGCTCCTAGAATATTAGCAATCTCTCTTGCTACACTTGGTTTTTCGGCGATACAGACTTTCAATATTTTAGATAATTAAAGACTCGAAAGTAATAAAATTAACGGTATTAATAAATAAAAAATGATTCCTAATTTTTTAGCAATAATTGCGTCTTCAAATTTCTTGATGTAACCGTACTTTATAAAACGTTCAAGTTCAGTGTCATTATAATCTTTAACATGAAGTAAATCTGAACCAAAACTAAAAGGTAGTAAAAGATATCTTAAAGATAAACTTTCCATTTTTCTTTTACATGTATTTTTTTTGATTCAATTTTACTTTACCAATTCTAATTGAATTCGTTTTCTAAACACATCTACCTCTAAAACTTTTACCACAATTTGTTGTTGTAAACTTACAATAGTATTTACATCTTTTACAAACGAATCTGATAAATTAGAAACGTGAATTAAGCCACTTTCTTTAATACCAATATCTACAAAACAGCCGAAATTAGTAATGTTATTAACGATTCCTGGTAAGAGCTGTCCAATTCTTAAATCATTAATGGTTTTGATATTTTTGTCAAAAGAAAACACTTTGGCTTTTGCTCTTGGGTCTAAACCTGGTTTTTCTAACTCGTTAATAATGTATTTTAAAGTTGGTAAACCGTTAGTTTCTGAAACATAATTATTTACATTTATTTGTTTAAGAATTTCTTTGTTCCCAATAATATCTTTCACATTCGTTTTTAAGTCTTTCGCAATTTTATCAACCAAAAAATAACTTTCAGGATGTACACCAGAATCATCTAAAGGATTCTTTGCATTTTTAACTCTTAAAAATCCTGCAGCTTGCTCAAAGGCTTTTCCTCCTAAACGTGGTACTTTTTTAATCTCATTTCTAGAAGAAAAAGAACCATTTTTATTTCTGTAATTTACAATATTAGTGGCTAATTTTGGTCCAATTCCAGAAACATAACTTAGTAAAGATTCGCTTGCAGTATTAATGTTTACACCCACTATATTTACGCAACTTTCTACAACCGTATCTAAAGATTTTTTTAGTTTGGTTTGGTCTACATCATGCTGATATTGCCCAACTCCAATCGATTTTGCATCAATTTTAACCAGTTCTGCTAAAGGATCTTGTAAACGTCTACCAATAGAAACGGCACCACGAACTGTTACATCGTAATTTGGAAACTCATCTCTAGCAATTTTAGAGGCAGAATATATGGATGCTCCAGCTTCACTCACCACAAATACATCAATTGCATTTTTAAACTGAATTTTTTTAATCAATTGTTCTGTTTCTCTAGAGGCTGTTCCATTTCCAATAGCAATAGCTTCAATTTTATGGGCTTCTGCTAAAGAACTAATTTTTTTAATCGCATCTAAAGATTGGTTTTGAGGTGCATGTGGAAACACGGTTTCATTATGTTTTAATTCTCCTTGTTCATTTAAGCAAACAATTTTACAGCCAGATCTAAAACCAGGATCTATTGCCAACACTCGTTTTTCTCCTAAAGGAGCCCCTAACAATAATTGTTGTAAGTTTTTCGCAAAAACGGCTATGGCACTTTGATCAGCTTTTTCTTTGGCAATTGATAAAGCTTCATTGGATAAAGAGGGAAATAACAAACGTTTAAAAGCATCTTGAATTGCCCATTGAATTTGAGTAGTACATTCGTTGTTTGTACGAATAATTCTACTTTCCATTTTTTGAAGCGTTCTTTCTGTATCAATTTCTATTTTTATACGAATAAACCCCTCTTTTTCGGCTCTTAAAATGGCTAATAATCTGTGCGACGGAATCCGGTTTAAAGATTCACCCCAATCAAAATAATCTTTAAATTTTTGTGCTTTTTCATTATCTATTTCCTTTTTTATTACTTTAGATGAAATAGTACCGAAGCGTTCTAGTTGATAACGAATATTATTTCTAATATCTGTACGTTCGTTAATCCATTCTGCAATTATAAAACGTGCGCCTTCTAGAGCATCTTCAATTGTATCAACTTCGTTGGAAGTATATTTAGAGGCTGTATATTCTAAATCATTTACACGTTGACTCATAATCATTTTTGCCAACGGCTCTAAACCTTGTAAACGTGCAGATTCTGCTTTTGTTTTTCTCTTTTTTTTATAAGGTAAATAAATATCTTCTAAGGTAATACTGTCTTTTGCACTTTTTACTTTCTGAGTTAATTGAGCAGTTAAAACCTTTTGCTCTTCTAAAGCTTTTAAAATGGCAATTTTTCTTTTTTCTAAGGCTTCAAAAGTTTCTTTAATTTTTACAATTTCTCCAATTTGAACTTCATCTAAATTTCCAGTCATTTCCTTTCGATATCTAGAAATAAAGGGAATAGTTGCATCTTCATTTAACAATGAAAGTGTATTGGAAACCGATTTTTCTGCTAAGTTGGTTTGTTGTATTACGTATTGGAGTAGTTGCATTTATTTTTAAATATTTATCAAATTTAAACTGTCTCCTTGAGCGTAGTCAAAAAGATTATAGTTTTTAAAAATTTTATTAGTTTTCGTCTGCGCTGAAAAGACAAGAATTAATTTTTTTAAGAAATTACTTTCTCATAAGCAAAACGTTTTGCATTATATGAAGTATAAATAACGCCACAATATTGGTAACCCAATTTTTTAATTAAAGATTGCATTCCGATATTTTCTTCATGTGTATCAATCTTTAAACTTTTTATGTTTTTTTCTAATAATTGCAAGTGAAATTCATGAAACATAAAAGTAGCCAAACCATATTTTCTAAATTCTTTTTTGATGGCCATTCTATGAACTACGCCATATTTTTCATCTTCACTTACAATCCAATTACCATCTATAATTTTTTTGTATGTGGGCTCTTTTCTTGTGGTAAACATAGAAGTTGCCATAACCTGATTTTCATCATTTACAACCACATAACTTTCACCTTTTTTAATATCGTTTTCAACTTGGGCTGCATTTGGATAGCCATTTTGCCATTGATCTATCTTTTGTGATGCTAAATACGCTTTTGCATCATCAATAATTGTTAGAATATTTGGAATATCTTCTGTTTTAGAAAGCCTAATTTTCATTATCATAAATTTAGACCCCACAGGTTTTTGTACTGAATTCATTACAGTATCTAAACCTGTGGGGTCTGTAAAAATAATTTATTTTTTAGAAAAAGTTAAAGAGTAACTGCTTCTTTTTTAGTTTTTTTTAACTGAGAAAATTCGACAACTTCTTGATTGTGTAAAATATCTTGAATCGTTTGTCTTTTTCTAATCAAATAGTCTTTTCCTAGATGAACCATTACTTCTGCAGGTAAATAACGCGAATTGTAATTAGAAGCCATAGAATAACAATAGGCACCAGCATTATGGAAACACAAGACATCCTCTTCTGAAATTTCTGCAATCCTTCTGTTAGAACCAAAGGTATCCGTTTCGCAAATATACCCCACAACAGAGTAGTATCTATCTCTTCCTTTCGGGTTAGAAATATTGGTTATATGATGGTAAGAATTGTACATCATAGGTCTTACCAAATGATTAAATCCAGAGTCTACATGCGCAAAAACGGTAGAAGTGGTTTGTTTTACAACATTTACTTTTGCTAAAAATACACCAGCTTCAGACACTAAAAATTTTCCAGGTTCAAACATTAATGTAATGTCTTTGCCATATTCTTTACAAAACTCGTTAAAACGTTCTGATAATTGTACGCCTAATTGTTCTATATCTGTAGAAATATCTCCTTCTTTATAAGGCACTTTAAAACCGCTTCCAAAATCGATAAAATCGATATTTTTAAATTGTTTAGCCACATCAAATAAAATTTCTGATGCACGTAAAAAAGTATCAATATCTAAAATATCAGATCCTGTGTGCATGTGAATTCCGTTAATATTCATACCCGTATTTTCTACCACACGTTTAATATGTGGAACTTGATGAATAGAAATCCCAAATTTAGAATCGATATGACCCACAGAAATTTTAGAATTTCCACCAGCCATAATGTGTGGATTGATACGCACACAAACAGGAATTTCTGGGTGTTTTTGACCAAATAATTCTAAGATAGATAAATTATCAATATTAATTTGAACGCCTAATTTTGCAACTTCTTCAATTTCTTGTAAAGAAACTCCATTGGGTGTATAAATAATATTTTTTGGATCTATACCTGTAGTTAAGCCCAATTGCACCTCTTGATGAGAAACTGTATCTAAACCAGCACCTAAATTTTTAAAGAATTTTAAAATATTTATGTTTGATAATGCTTTAACGGCATAATTTAATTTTAAATTTTTAACATCACTAAAAGCGTTTGTTAACCTATTGTATTGCGATTCAATTTTATCTGTATCGTAAACATATAAGGGACTTCCGTATTTATTTGCTAATTCTAAAAGTTGCGAGTTTTCCACGATATTTTTTGTTTATTTTTGTCAAAAGTAGTTAAAATGTTTAGTTCTAAATCATTTGTTTAAAAATATAACATATTGTTTTTTATTGTGAATTTTGTAAAAGTAATACACTACATATTTTAGGTAATATGTAAATTAACAAACGGGTTTTTTCTCGTTGAAATCCTGTTGATAACTAATTGTTTTTGTTATTTTATTTTTTGTTGTGAAACCCTATTTTTACAAGTACTTCAAACCTAAAAGTAGTAAACGTTTTTTATGAGTCAGGAAACAAAATATACAGAAGATAATATTAGATCTTTAGATTGGAAAGAGCATATTAGAATGCGTCCAGGAATGTACATTGGTAAGTTAGGAGATGGTTCTTCTGCAGACGATGGTATTTATATTTTGGTAAAAGAGGTTTTAGACAACTCTATTGACGAGTATGTAATGGGGGCAGGTAAAACCATAGAAATTTCTATACAAGGTAGCAAAGTTACAGTTCGCGATTATGGTCGTGGAATTCCGCTAGGAAAAGTAGTAGACGTAGTTTCTAAAATGAATACAGGTGGTAAATACGACTCTAAAGCCTTTAAAAAATCTGTAGGTTTAAATGGGGTGGGTACCAAAGCTGTAAATGCACTCTCGTCTTATTTTAGGGTAGAGTCTACACGTGAAGGTAAATCTGCTTCTGCAGAATTTAGCCAAGGTAATTTAGGAGAACAAGAGTTTTTAGAAGAAACCTCTCGAAGAAAAGGTACCAAAGTTCAGTTTATCCCAGATGAAACCATTTTTAAAAACTACAAATTTAGAAACGAATATGTTTCTAAAATGTTGAAGAATTATGTGTATTTAAATCCTGGTTTAACCATTATTTTTAATGGAGAAAAATACTTTTCTGAAAACGGATTAAAAGATTTATTGGAAGATAATAACAACAAAGATGATATGTTGTATCCAATAATTCACTTAAAAGGAGATGATATTGAAGTTGCTATTACACACAGTAAAACTCAGTATTCAGAAGAATATCATTCTTTTGTAAATGGACAGCATACCACACAAGGAGGTACTCACCAATCTGCATTTAGAGAGGCTGTTGTTAAAACCATTCGTGATTTTTTTGGTAAAAACTTCGAAGCTTCAGATGTACGTAAATCTATCATTTCAGCTATTGCAATAAAGGTGATGGAGCCTGTTTTTGAAAGTCAAACTAAAACCAAATTAGGTTCTACAGAAATGGGTGGAGATTTACCAACTGTTAGAACGTATATCAATGATTTTGTTAAAACACATTTAGACAACTATTTACATAAAAATACAGAGGTTGCAGACAAACTGCAAAAGAAAATTTTACAAGCAGAAAAAGAGCGTAAAGAACTTTCTGGAATTAGAAAATTAGCGAGAGATAGAGCTAAAAAGGCCAGTTTACACAACAAAAAACTAAGAGATTGTAGAATCCATTTAGGGGATACCAAAAAAGAAGCACATTTAGAAACTACTTTGTTTATAACAGAGGGTGATTCTGCTTCTGGATCGATTACAAAATCTAGAAATGTAAACACACAAGCTGTTTTTAGTTTAAAGGGAAAGCCTTTAAATTCTTACGGATTGAGTAAAAAAATAGTGTATGAAAATGAGGAATTCAATTTATTACAGGCAGCTTTAAATATAGAAGATGGTTTAGAAGACTTACGCTACAATAATATTGTAATTGCAACAGATGCAGATGTAGATGGTATGCATATCAGGTTGTTATTAATTACTTTTTTCTTACAGTTTTTTCCAGAATTGATCAAAGAAGGGCATTTGTATATTTTAGAAACGCCTTTATTTAGAGTGCGTAACAAAAAGCAAACGTTTTATTGTTATTCTGATGATGAAAAAAGAGAAGCTATAGGAAAATTGAGAGGCAAACCAGAAATTACACGATTTAAAGGTTTGGGTGAGATTTCTCCAAACGAATTTGTCCATTTTATAGGTGATGATATTCGTTTAGACCCAGTAATGTTAGACAAAGAAATGTCTATAGAGCAAATGTTAGAGTTTTATATGGGTAAAAACACTCCTGATAGACAAAAATTTATCATCAATAATTTAAAAGTTGAATTAGATTACGTAGAAGAGGAGGTATGAAAAATATAAAAATAGTTTTTAATATATTTTCAATAATTTTTGCAGTTATTCTAATTTTTTGGATTACTCAAATCAATTATGATGATTTATCATTTAAAGAAAATTTATCAGCATATTTAGGAATTTTATCAATGTCTATGATGACAATTGCAATGCAAATGATAGGAAAAGGTATTAATAAAAGGAAATAAAAATATAGAATTGGTATTTTCTTATTTAGATGAATTAATTGAGAAAAAAGAAAGTCCGCCAAAGAGAAATCAAATAGGTTATATCAAAAATAAAGTTAATAAGTAAACTTGCGTTAGGGATTGAAGTGGAAATTCTTTTTATTGTCAGTTCGAGTTTTTTTGTGAAGTATGAACAAAAAAGTATCGAGAACAAAATAAAAAGATTGTAACGTAAAGCCCGACCTTTAGGAAACACCAAAATAAAAAAAACACAATTAAACGATTTAACGTTTTTTATGAGTGAAGAAATAAACGAAAACGAACACGAAGAAGAATTAACAAATCAAGGAGAAAATTCTCAAGAGGAAACTATTACTAAAGTTACAGGAATGTACAAAGAGTGGTTTTTAGACTACGCTTCGTATGTAATTTTAGAAAGAGCAGTTCCGTCTTTAGAAGATGGTTTAAAGCCTGTACAGCGAAGAATTATGCATTCTATGAAAGATTTGGATGATGGACGTTACAACAAAGTAGCCAATATTGTTGGGCATACCATGCAGTATCATCCTCATGGAGATGCTTCTATTGCAGATGCAATGGTGCAAATGGGGCAGAAAGAATTGCTAATAGACATGCAAGGAAACTGGGGTAATATCTTAACAGGAGATAGAGCTGCAGCATCAAGATATATAGAAGCGCGTTTGTCTAAATTTGCTTTAGATGTGGTGTTTAATCCAAAAACCACAGAGTGGAAATTGTCTTACGATGGTCGTAAAAAAGAACCTATAGATTTACCCGTAAAATTCCCATTATTACTGGCACAAGGTGCAGAAGGAATTGCAGTAGGTTTATCAACTAAAATATTACCACACAATTTTGTAGAATTAATAGATGCATCTATAAAATATTTAAAAGGCAGAAGTTTTAAAATTGTACCTGATTTTTTAACAGGTGGAATTGCAGATTTTACCAATTATAATGATGGTAAAAGAGGAGGGAAGGTGCGTATTCGTGCAAAAATTTCTCAGCTAGATAAAAAAACGTTGGTTATTAATGAAATTCCGTTTTCTACCACAACACAATCTTTAATAGACAGTATTTTAAAAGCCAATGATAAAGGTAAAATTAAAATAAAAAAGATTGAAGACAATACTGCAGCAGAGGTAGAAATTTTGGTGCATTTACCACCCAATGTTTCGCCAGATAAAAGTATAGATGCATTATATGCATTTACAAATTGTGAAACTTCTATTTCGCCTTTATGTTGTACTATTGAAGATAATAAACCTGTTTTTTTAGGAGTTTCTGAGCTTTTAAAACACTCAACAGACTTAACAGTTGAGTTGTTAAAACGTGAACTAGAAATTCAGTTAAATGAATTGGAAGAGCAATGGCATTTCTCTTCTTTAGAACGTATTTTTATAGAAAATAGAATTTATAGAGATATTGAAGAAGAAGAAACTTGGGAAGGTGTAATTGCTGCCATTAACAAAGGTTTACAACCACATATAAAGCATTTAAAACGCGCTATTACAGAAGAAGATATTGTACGTTTAACAGAAATTAGAATTAAAAAAATATCAAAATTTGATATTGACAAAGCCAAGCAATTTATAGAAAGTTTAGAAGACAAAATTGCAGCAGTTAAAAATAATTTAGCCAATTTAATTGAGTTTGCTATTGATTACTTTAAAAACTTAAAAGAAAAATATGGCAAAGGCAAAGAACGCAAAACAGAAATTAGAATTTTTGATGATATTGTAGCTTCAAAAGTAGCCATGAACAATGCAAAACTCTATGTAAATAGAGCAGAAGGGTTTATTGGTACTTCTTTAAAAAGAGACGAATTTATTACAGATTGTTCAGATATTGATGACATTATTATTTTTAGAAAAGATGGTCAAATGATGGTGACAAAAGTAGACTCTAAAACCTTTGTTGGTAAAGATATTATACATGTGGCTGTCTTTAAAAAGAAAGACAAACGTACTGTTTATAATATGATGTACAGAGATGGTTTAAAAGGGCCTTCTTACATGAAACGTTTTAATGTAACATCTGTAACTAGAGACAAAGAATACGATTTAACCAATGGTAAAAAAGGCTCTGTTGTACATTATTTTACAGCAAATCCAAATGGTGAAGCAGAAGTTGTAACTATTAATTTACGTTCTGTTGGTAGTGTTAAAAAATTAAAATGGGATGTCGATTTTGCTGATTTAGCAGTAAAAGGACGTGGAGTTCGAGGAAATACAATTACCAAATATGCCATTAAAAAAGTAGAATTTAAAGAAGCTGGAGTATCCACTTTAAAACCACGTAAAATTTGGTTTGATGACGCTGTACAGCGTTTAAATGTGGATCATAGAGGCGAATTGTTGGGTGAGTTTAGAGCAGATGATAAATTATTAATTATCACACAAAGTGGAAAGGCAAAAGCAGTAAAACCAGATTTGGCAATGCATTTTGAAGATGATATGATTATATTAGAAAAATGGAAACCTCAAAAACCGATTTCTGCTATTTATTATGATGGTGAAAAAGAACGTTATTATGTAAAACGTTTTTTAATAGAAAACCCAGAAAAAGAAGAAGAGTTTATTTCTGATCATCCAAAATCTCAGTTAGAAATCGTAGCAACCGATTATAGACCTGTTGCAGAAGTACAATTTTCTAAACGTAGTTTAGATAATGAAGAAGTTAATTTTGAAGAGTTTATAACTGTAAAAGGTATTAAAGCTTTAGGAAATCAATTAACTACAGATAAAATTAAAAATGTAAACCTTCTAGAACCTTTAGCTTATAAAGAAGAAAATGAGGTTGATTATAAAGAAACAGAAGTGATTGATGAAGAGGTTGCAGAGAATAAACTTCCCATAGAAATAGATGAGGTTGCCCCTAAAAAAGCTATTTTAGAAGAACTATCTGCAGAAGAAAAAGCACGTATTGCCTTGCAAAAATCAATTACCAAAAAGAAAGCAGCAGAAAAAAAGAGAGATGATGAAAATCAACAGAAGTTATTTTAAAATAAAATAAGAGATGTTTACAATTAATTCATCTTTTCAAAGAAAGTTAATTTATATTTTGGTAACAAATCAGGATTTGTAATTTTAATAATATCTTTTAAAACAAAATCGGGTCTTGTAGGTGCTAATTCATAATAAATAACACCTCCTGTAATTCCTTTTTTGGTGGTCGGTGTATAAATTTTATCATTTTTAAAAGCATTAAATTTAGCGTACAAAGAATTATTATTTACCAGTTGTTTTTGGGTAGAAAAATAACCTGGAGCTATCCAAAAATCAGCATTTTGTGCCTTGTCAAAAACGCTTTCAAAACTTAGTGATAAACTTCCTTTTCCTTCTGTTTTCTCCCATAAATAATCAACATTTGCATCTTTTAAAAAGGTAGCCACAAAACTGTTTCCAGCAGGTAAATTCCAAATATCTTTACTCATAATGGCACCTGATAAAATGGTTGGTTTTTTAGTTGCTTTTAGAGCAATTTTTTTAGCTTCTAGATAATTAGTTTCAATTAGGTTAAAAATACTATCTGCTTGTTGTTCCTTATCAAACAAAACTCCAAAAAATTTAATCCATTCAGCTCTACCTAAAGGTGTTTCTTCCAACCAATCTCCATTATAAATAACTTTAATGCCTGCTTTTTTTAAGGTTGATAAACTTTTATCTGCAGAAGCAACACTATAGCCAACCACTAACTCTGGCTGTAAATGCAATAATATCTCTGTATTTAAAGAAGATTCTTTGCCAATTTCTACAATGTTACCTTTATCTATTAAAGCTCTTGTTTTTTCGGATGAAATATATGTAGCATTTGGAAAACCAATAATAGCATTTTCTTCATCTAATAATTCAATCATTGGAATATGTGTTGTGGAAGTCGTCACAAAGTGTTTTACAGGAACTTCAATAGTTTTGTTATTTTTATTAGCAATAGTATTCTTTCTTCTTTGAATGATACTATACTCAAAAACTTCTTTAGAATTTTGATATGCAGCTTTAATTATTAACTTTTTTACGCCATTTTCTTCAATAATATCAAAACCTTCTGCATACTTAATACTACTTTTTTGCCTGGAATTTGTATCTTTTTTTATCACTTCTTTTTTACAAGAAAAGAATATGAAAAGCAACATTAAAAAGAAACTTATGTTGTTTTTTTTCATTTAGGATATGTTTGGTTTTCTTGTTTTTGAACTCTTATAAAAATCATTCTTCTGTTTAATTTTTGTAAGTTCGGTAAAATGTGGTTCTTTTTTCTCATTTTTTTCCTGTGCCTTTGCTAACAACTATGTTTTTTAAAACATTTTTTGATGCTTACTTGCAAATTCTTTTATGCTTCTAAAGAAAAATGCTTGTGATTTGATGCAAATAACTTTTTTTAAAAAGAGCTTTAGCCATTTCAAAAGTCTCAACAGTATCAATATTTACAGCTATATTTGGTGTTTCTTTACCAACAAGGTCACTATGTAAAAAAGTAAATTCTCTTTCTATATTTACTTGCGAACGCAATTTTAATGTAGAACGTTTTAAACGAATCATTATATTTTTAAAACCTAGTTTTAGGTCGTTTTCTATCCTCATAATTGTATAAAAATATTAGAGTTTAAAGATATAAATTTTAAGAAAGATTATGTTAGATTATTTATAAGAATACATATATATTTGTTACGATTTTTGGTTTTAATGTAGTAATCTACTGCATTAAATTAAAAGGGAATCTGGTTAAAATCCAGAACTGTACCCGCAACTGTAAGTTAAAACTGAATGTTGTTTGTTAAAAACAAATAGATTTCAGTACCTCTTTAGAGGATGTTGTTAACACTATTGCCACTGTTTAAAATGATTGAGTTCAGAAAAATGGGAAGGCTAGCAACATAAAAACAAGTCAGGAGACCTGCCAATAATCAACAGTAAAAAAACTTTCGGGATAAAAGTTTATGTACTATAATATATTTCTGTGCACGAAATTTACCTGATTTAATGTAAATCAAATTTATTAAAAAAATGAAAAAACAATTACTAATTGTTAGTGTATTGGTATGTAATCTTGTCAACGCAAATCTTTTTGCACAAAAAAAACAGCAAAAAGAACGTGTAGAAACTCTAAAAGAAATTGTAGTTACAGCAACTAAGTTTACTTTAAAAAAAGAAAATACAGGTAAAGTAATTCATAAAATTACACAAAAAGAACTACAGCAAAATGCAGGTAAATCTGTTATAGAAATTCTTAACACCATTGCTGGTATAGATGTTAGAGGTGTGAATACCAACCCAACAGAACCTAGAAGCATCAATATTAGAGGTGGTAGAAGCAGACAGGTTTTGGTATTAATTGATGGTGTTCCAGTAACAGATCAATCTGCTATTAATCAAGAATTTGATTTGCGTTTATTAGCCGTAAACCAAATAGAAAGTATAGAGATTTTAAAAGGAGCCTCATCAACTTTATATGGTTCTGGAGCCGCAACTGCTGTAATTAATATCGTCTTAAAAAAAGCTTCTAAAAACAATATATCTGGTTCTTTTGAAACTAGTTTAGGAACCAACAATACTGCAAATACATTAAAAAGTAGTTTGTCAGATAGAAATCAAAATATTAACATAAATGGTAGTGTTGGTAAATTTAATTTTTTAGCATCGTTTAGTTTAACAGGTGTAAATGGCATGTCATCTGCTGTAAGTAAAACCAATACTGTTTTTGAAGACGATGCCTTTTATTCTAAAAACACACTTCTTAAGTTAGGGTATCACATTCATAAAAATTTAAAAATAGAAACTTTTTTAAATTTTGATGATTTTAAATACGATTTTGATGCAAGTTTTTTTTTAGATAACCCTGTAAATAATGGCGATAACCAACAGTTTAGGTTTGGTGTAAAACCTACGTTTACATACAAAAATGGTCAATTGTATTTGTTAGCTTCTGTAAATACTGTAGATAGAAACTTCGATCAGTTTAATGCTTTTGCAGGTACTTTAGATTTTTATAATTTTAAAGGTAGAAGTGTACATTTAGATTTGGTAAATAAATACGAATTCTCTAAAAGTTTACAACTTATTGCAGGTATTAATTACCAAGAACATAGCAATAATACAACAACACCATTTGCAATAATAAATAAGAAAGTAGCTAATTTTAATACGCTAGACCTTTATGCAAGTGTCGTCTTTATTACCGATTTTGGAGCTAGTTTTAATGCAGGTTTACGTTACAATATGCATCATGTTTATGGGAATCAATTAGTGTATGATGGTAATATAGCGTACACTGTTTTAAAAAGTGAAAACACCAATATAAAATTATTAACTTCTTACAGTACAGCATTTATAGCACCTAGTTTGTATCAATTGTTCGATGGTTTTGCAGGTAATATTGATTTAAAACCAGAAACTAATGAAACTTTTGAAGCTGGTTTTGATATGAATTATCAAGATTGGCTGCAGTTAAATGCTGTATATTTTAAAAGAGAAGAAAATGATGCCATAATTTTTGATACTACTACTTTTAAATATGCAAATGGATCTACAAATGCGAATGGACTAGAAGTTAGCACTAAAGTTGTACCAACAGCTTTCTTATCTGTAAACGCCTCTTATACTTTTATTAATAAAGATGAATTTGAAGATTTTGATGATTATATACCTGCTAATAAATTAGTGGTAGGCTTAGATGTAACTCCTTTTAAAAATGCATTTTTAAATTTTAATTACAGAAATGTCGGTAAAAGAACTTTTTTTGATAGATATGGTTCTTTTGGGAATGCAGATGAAGATGTAATTTTAGAAAAGTATCAAGTTTTAGATGTTATGGCAAATTATAAAATATTGAATGGTACAGTTACTTTTTTTACCGCTTTTACAAATTTATTAAATGAAGATTATAATGATGTTTTAGGCTATTCTACAAGAGGTAGAAATTACAAAGTGGGCATTAGGCTGCAATTTTAATTCAGTAGAAAATACACTTAAAAAGAAAAAATAATATCCCGTTTTATTAGAATTCTCATAAATAGAAAAGCCTTTTCTTAAAGAAAGAAGGCTTTTTAGTTATAATAATTTTCTCACTTCTTTTTTTATAAACACTATAGCAGTTTCTGTTGGTGGTGTAGATTTAGAATAGTCAATCAACACGTTTTCTCTTAAATCCATAGCAGAGGATGCGTTTTCTGCAACCTTTTTTAATTTATTTATAACCGCATTTTTTGCTGCATAAATGGCTGTCCAAGTTTCATCAGAGATGTAAATTTGCTGTACTAAATTGTGTTCAAATTCTTGATTGATGTTTGCAATTAGCAATTCTAAATAATCGTTTGTATTGGTAGAAATTGGCTGAATTCGCATGAGCATTTTTACAGGGTTTATACGCTCACAAAACAACATTAAACGCTCATAAGCTTTTAGTTTTATAGGTAAAGATTCTTTTTTTTGTTGTGCTAACAGAGCTAATTTTTTCTCTTTTACAGTATTATTTAAAAAACCGTTAAACATATAATAAGCTACAAAACCCGTTATTGCAGCTGGTAAAATATAAGCGAAACTTTCTAAAATTTTATCTTCCATAATTTATATTAATGTTGCTAAATATCGGTATAAGATTCCTATTAAAATGGCAAAACCAAAACTTAATAAAGTACCAATTAAAATGTATTCTGTTAGTTTTCTATCTTTAGAAGAGCTTAAATCTCCAAATCTAAAAACCGATTTTGCTGCTAGTAAAAAACCTATGGCTTCCCAATGATTGGTAATTACAAAAACAAACACAAATAAACGTTCTAAAATACCAATATAACGTCCTGCTTTTGCTAAAGAATCGTCGTTTTCTTTCTTGCTTTCAGGATTCCATTGTGTAATAATTATTTTTATTATGATAGATGATACACTAACCAATAAAACAATAGAAATTAATAGTAGTAGTGTTTTTTCATTGATGATTTTATCTAAAGAAATTATAAACGGATGATAATAATTTGTAATAATTACTATAACTAAAATATGAGCAATTTGGTCTATAAAAAATAAAGTACGATTTGTTTTGATCTTCTGAAGGTAGAGTTTTAAAAGGTCAATCAAATAATGAGAACCAACAATTACTAATACGCCTAACCAGTATTTTTGAATATCAAAACCGATAAAAATAAATAACAACAAGAAATGTATACCAATATGTACGTATAGCTCTATAGATTTTATCTTCTTCTTTTCTTTCTCTTTTACCCATTTATAGGGTTGAAATGTAAAATCTCCTAAAAAATGTGCTAGTAAAATTTTTAAAAAGAATACCATCCATTTATTTTTTTATGTGTTACCATATTATGATATATTTTTTCTAATCTTAGAATTTCATCAAGCCCAGCCCTTTTTCTTCTTTCACTTGCGCTACTTTCTGAAATATTTAACTCTTTAGCTATTGTTTTTTGGAGAGTTTCTTTTTTGTTTAAGTATTTTACAGCAAATTCCGCAGAGTTTGTTGTCCAATTATCCATAGTTAATAACGCTAAAGCAAGTGTACTATTCATTATTTCATTAAATTGTTCATCATCAGTTAAAATAGCTAAATTTTGTTTTTTTATTATAGAGTCAAATGCTTTTCCACTTAAAATAAAAGCTTCTCCATTTCCTTCAGTTATATTTTTATAGTTATTGTTTTTTTTACCAATACCAATAGCGATTCGAACATCTAAATTTTTTATTTGTTTTAAAATAGCTTTTAATTTTATTGCAAAAAACAATCCATTCTCTGCTTCTTCTATCTCAATTTGAAAACTATCTCCCCTAAATATTTCCCAAGTTTTCGGAGTTTTTCCAATACTATTAAAGGCAGATTTTAGCATAGGTAACCACTTATCTGAATCAACTTTTCTTGAGTTGATAATATCTCCTGTAAGAATACTTGTCATTTATTTTTTTTTGTAAATATAACTTTTTGCTCATAAATATTCAAATAATTCGGGTTTTAAAACGAATACTTATAAATTCGGGTTTTAAGTCGAACTTGATAAAGTTCGGATATTAAGTCGAATTTACTGATGATAATTTGTGAATAAAAACTAAAAATCTTCTTTAAAAAAACGATAAGTTTGGTTAATTTCACACTTTAAAATACTTCATAAAAAATATTTCTTTGAGTAATTATTTAGATTCTTTAAACGAAGCACAAAAAATGGCAGTCTTGCAAAAAGACGGCCCCATGATAATTATTGCGGGTGCAGGTTCTGGTAAAACAAGGGTTTTAACTTATAGAATAGCCCATTTAATGCAACAAGGAGTAGATTCGTTTAACATTTTATCGCTTACGTTTACCAACAAAGCTGCAAGAGAAATGAAAGAAAGAATTGCAGGTGTTGTTGGGGTTAGTGAGGCCAAAAACCTTTGGATGGGAACATTTCACTCGGTTTTTGCTCGAATTTTACGTTCTGAAGCAGATAAATTAGGTTTCCCCTCTAATTTTACAATTTACGATACGCAAGACTCTGTTCGTTTGATTTCTTCTATTATCAAAGAAATGGGGTTGGACAAAGAACGTTACAAAGCCAAACAAATTTTAGGGCGTATCTCATCTTTTAAAAACAGCTTAATTACGGTTAGAGCGTATTTTAATAATTCTGATTTGCAAGAAGCAGACATGCATGCAAGCAGGCCAAAAGTAGGCGATATTTACAAAGAATATGTAGATAGGTGTTTTAAGGCAGGTGCAATGGATTTTGATGATTTGTTATTAAGAACCAACGAATTGTTGGCTCGTTTTCCAGACGTTTTAGCAAAATATCAAGATAGATTTCGTTATATTATGGTAGATGAGTATCAAGATACAAACCATTCACAATATATCATTGTAAGAGCTTTAGCAGATCGTTTTCAAAATATTTGTGTGGTAGGAGATGATTCTCAGAGTATTTATAGTTTTAGAGGAGCAAATATCCAAAATATCTTAAATTTTCAGAAAGATTATCCAGATGTAAAAACCTTTAAATTAGAACAAAATTATAGATCAACCAGTAATATTGTAAACGCTGCAAACTCAGTTATAGCAAAAAATAAAACAAAGTTAGATAAAGAAGTTTGGACGTCTAATGATGCTGGAGATTCTATAAATGTAATGCGTACTATTTCAGATGGAGAAGAAGGGCGTTTTGTAGCACAGTCTATTTGGGAAAACATGATGAACCATCAGTTAACGCCAGATAATTTTTGTGTTTTATATAGAACCAATTCACAATCTAGAGCCATAGAAGATGCTTTAAGGAAAAAAAATATCGACTATAAAATTTACGGAGGAATATCTTTTTATCAGCGTAAAGAAATCAAAGATATTTTATCTTATTTACGCATTTTGATCAACCCAAAAGACGAAGAAGCGTTAAAAAGAATTATCAATTATCCTGCACGTGGTATTGGTGCAACAACTATAGATAAGCTAACCATTGCAGCAAACCACTATAAAAAATCAATTTTCGATATTATAAAATATATCGATAAAATAGATTTAAAAATAAATTCTGGCACCAAAAATAAGTTACAGAATTTTATGAATATGATTTTGCGTTTGCAAATAGAAGCTAAAACCAAAAATGCTTTTGAAATTGCAGAAATTGTAGTAAAACAAACCCAATTAATAAAAGACTTAGAAAAAGATGGTACACCAGAAACTGTAAGTAAAGTAGAAAATGTACAAGAGCTTTTAAACGGAATTAAAGACTTTATTACAGATAAAATAGAGCAAGGCGAAGATGCTTCTTTAACATCTTTTTTAGAAGATGTGGCTTTAGCAACAGATTTTGATGCAAAAAAAGATAATGAGAAACCAAGCGTTTCTTTAATGACTATTCATCAATCT
This sequence comes from Polaribacter sp. YIW18, assembly GCF_057219325.1. Taxonomy (NCBI): domain Bacteria; kingdom Pseudomonadati; phylum Bacteroidota; class Flavobacteriia; order Flavobacteriales; family Flavobacteriaceae; genus Polaribacter; species Polaribacter sp. YIW18. The sequence goes on from NZ_JBXVVE010000004.1 coordinate 167,393, forward strand.
AAAGGATTAGAATATTTGTACGTTTACATTGTTGGTTTAGAAGAAAATTTGTTTCCCTCTGCCATGAGTATGAACACCAGAAGCGAGCTAGAAGAAGAGCGTAGGTTGTTTTACGTGGCCTTAACTAGAGCAGAAAAAGCAGCTTATTTAACCTATGCACAAACACGTTACAGATGGGGTAAATTGGTAGATGCAGAACCTAGTAGATTTTTAGAAGAAATAGACGATCAATTTCTATATTACATCACCCCAAAAGTGCCAGAACCTTCTATAAATAGGTTTGTAGACAAAAGTATTTTTGATGATGCTCCAAAAGGAATCCGTTTTCAAAAGCCAATTCAGCGAAAAAAAATGGAGCGAGATATGGCTAAAAAGAAAGAAGTCATTATTCCTAAAAATTTAAAAAAGGTATCAGAAACAAAATCAAAATCTAATTTGTTCGACAATAAGATTGCTGTGGGTAATATAATAGAACACGAACGTTTTGGTAGAGGAGAGGTACTTTCTTTAGAGGGAAAAGGACCTGATAAAAAAGCGCTGATTAAATTTAGTACAGCAGGAAAAAAGAATTTATTACTACGATTTGTAAAATTGAAAATTATTGGTTAAAAATCGTTAGTAAAACTAAAATAAATTGCTATTTTGCAACTTATAAAACTATCATATACAAACAAGTCTAATCTTGCACAGTAAAGACCTTATTTATTAAATTTTAATAAATAAAACATACTTCAAAAAATAAATAAATGACATACGACTTAGAATATAATTCAGAAAGACCATTAATGATCATTCCAGAATATGGAAGACACATCCAAAAAATGGTAGACCATTGTGTAGCTTTGGCAGATGCAGAAGAGCGTAATAAAATGGCAAAAGCCATTGTAGATGTAATGGGTAATTTACAACCACACTTGCGTGATGTGCCAGATTTTAAGCACAAACTTTGGGATCAATTATACATTATGTCAGATTTTAAATTAGATGCCAAGTCACCTTATCCAATTCCTTCAAGAGAAGAATTACAAGAAAAGCCAGAGCGATTGCCTTATCCAAAATACGCTTCTAAATATCGTTATTATGGGAACAATATTCAAACAATGATAGATGTTGCTCTAAGTTGGGAAGATGATGATAAAAAAGAAGCATTGGTGTATGCCATAGCAAATCACATGAAAAAATGTTATTTAAATTGGAACAAAGACACTGTAGATGATGCTGTAATTTTTAATCATTTATATGATTTATCTGATGGTAAATTAGATTTAAGAAACTCTGAAGAAGAATTATCTGACAGTAAAAACTTGTTAAGAAAAAGAAATACTCAAGGACAGAATAATTCTAAAAATCATAAAAAACAACACAATAACAAAAACAGAAAAAGATACTAGTCTATGGCGTCATTTAAAATAGAAGGTGGGCATAAATTAAAGGGAACAATAACACCGCAAGGAGCAAAAAATGAAGTTTTACAAATCCTTTGTGCAGTTTTATTAACACCAGAAAAAGTTATTGTAAACAATGTACCAGATATTATAGATGTAAATAAACTAATCTTTATTCTGGGTGAATTAGGAGTTAAAGTAGAAAAACTATCAATAAACTCTTATTCTTTTCAGGCAGATAACATTAATTTAAAGTATTTAGAATCAGCAGATTTTAAAAGAGATGGTAGCTCTTTAAGAGGTTCTATTATGATTGTTGGCCCACTTTTAGCACGTTTTGGTAAAGGATACATACCAAGACCAGGAGGAGACAAGATTGGTCGTAGACGTTTAGATACACATTTTGAAGGTTTTATCAAATTAGGTGCCAAGTTTAGATACAATAAAGAAGAATCTTTTTATGGAGTAGAAGCAGACCAATTACAAGGTGTAGATATGTTGTTAGATGAAGCTTCTGTAACAGGAACCGCCAATATTTTAATGGCAGCAGTTTTGGCAGAAGGCACTACCAAAATTTACAATGCAGCATGCGAGCCTTACATTCAACAATTATGTAAAATGTTGAATGCAATGGGTGCTAAAATTAGTGGTGTTGGTTCAAATTTATTAATTATAGAAGGTGTAGATGCTTTAGGTGGTTGTGTGCATTCAGTTTTACCAGATATGATAGAAATTGGTTCTTGGATTGGTGTTGCAGTTATGACACAATCAGAACTTACTATAAAAAACGTTTCGTGGGAAAACCTTGGACAAATACCCAACGTATTTAGAAAATTAGGCATCACTTTAGAAAAAAAAGGAGACGATATTTACATACCAGAACAAGAATCTTATGAAATACAAAATTACATAGATGGTTCCGTTTTAACAGTAGCAGATGCACCTTGGCCAGGTTTTACACCAGATTTGTTAAGTATTGTTTTAGTAATAGCAACACAAGCAAAAGGTACTGTTTTAATACATCAAAAAATGTTCGAAAGTCGTTTGTTTTTCGTTGATAAATTAATAGACATGGGCGCAAAAGTTATTTTGTGCGATCCACATAGAGCCACTGTAATTGGGCACAATTTTCAATCGCAATTAAAAGCAACTAAAATGACCTCTCCAGATATTAGAGCAGGTATTTCTTTATTAATTGCAGCGCTTTCAGCAAAAGGAACCTCCATTATTAATAATATAGAGCAAATAGATAGAGGTTACGAAAATATAGAAGCTCGCTTAAAATCCATTGGTGCAAAAATAGAACGTATTGAAGATTAGTAATAAATATCTAAAAAAAAATATATGAAAAAGTAAAATATTTTATAAACCAAAATATTTTAAAAATGATAAGAAATTTATGGAATGAAGAATGGAAAAATATTCAATTCGATGAAAAAATTTCTGAAAAAGAAAAATTTAAAATTTCCAACTACGGAAGAATAATTAATTGTAAAGATGAAAATAAAGAGTTTTTAAAAAATGAAAACTATACAAATGGTTATGCAACTATTTCTTTAAAACAAAAAGTAAATGGAAAAAATACAGCAAGATATATACATAAATTAGTAGCACAACATTTTTTAAAAAAAGAAAATGAAGCGCAAGTTTTTGTGATTCACTTAAACTATGATAAAAAAGATAATACTTTAGAAAATTTAAAATGGGCTACAAAAAGAGAAAAAGAATTACATCAATTTAAAAATCCAAAGTTTATAGAATCTCGTAAAAGTATAACTTATGGGAAACTATCTGTTGGTAAAGTAAAAATTATTAAGCGCCAACTTCAAAATAAAAATAATAGAATTACAATGATTGCTAAACGTTTTGGTGTTTCAGATACACAAATACATCGTATAAAATCAGGCGAAAATTGGGTGGAAGTTCAAATATAAAAATATAAAATAGTGTCAGTTTGACACTATTTTTTTGTTGGCAACATTTTTGCCAATTATTAGTAGATAATTTAATGATTACAAAGAAATGAGTAAGAAAGAAAATATACAAGAAGAAGAAATAAAAAATGAGCAAGAAACTTTGCAAGTTGAACAAAATCAAGAGGTTGAACCAGAGGTTGTAAAAGAAGAACCAACAGCAGAAGAGCTTCTTCAAACAGAAAAAGACAAGTTTTTACGTCTATTTGCAGAGTTTGAAAATTATAAAAAAAGAACCACTAAAGAAAGAATAGAGCTTTTTAAGACAGCAGGACAAGAAGTTATGACATCTTTGCTGCCAGTTATAGATGATTTTGAACGTGCCTTGTCACATATTAAAGAAGACAAAGAATCAGAAGAATTAAAAAAAGGTGTATTGTTAATTTATAATAAATTTTACAACACTTTAGAGCAAAAAGGGTTGTCTAAAATAGAAACCGAAGCTGGCGATGTTTTTGATGCAGAAATTCACGAAGCAATTACACAAATACCTGCAACTACAGAAGATATGAAAGGTAAAATTATAGATTGTGTAGAAAAAGGATACAAGTTAGGAGATAAAATTATTCGTTATCCAAAAGTGGTAATAGGACAATAAGACTATAGTCTCTCGTTTTTAGCCGATAGTATTTACTATCGATTAAATTACTAAAGACTAAAAAATAAAACAATGGCAAAACAAGATTATTACGAAATATTAGGTATCTCAAAATCTGCTTCTCAGGCAGAAATAAAAAAAGCATATAGGAAAATGGCTATCAAATATCATCCAGATAAAAATCCCGATGATAAAACTGCTGAAGAGAAATTTAAATTAGCAGCAGAAGCCTACGAAATTTTAAGCGACGAAAACAAAAAAGCAAGATATGATCAGTATGGTCATGCAGCCTTTGATGGTCCTCAAGGTGGAGGAGGCTTTGGAGGTGGAGGCATGAATATGGATGACATATTTAGCCAGTTTGGAGACATCTTTGGAGGTGGTGGCTTTGGTGGTGGTTTTGGTGGTTTTGGTGGTGGTGGAGGCCAGCGTCAAGCCAGAGTTAAAGGAAGCAATATGCGAATACGAGTAAAGCTTACTTTAGAAGAAATTGCAAAAGGCGTAGAGAAGAAGGTTAAAGTTCGAAGAAAAGTACAAGCAGAGGGTGTAACATATAAAACGTGTACTACTTGTAATGGTTCTGGGCAACAAATGCGTGTTACCAATACTATTTTGGGTAGAATGCAAACAGCTACAACTTGTAGTACCTGTTCTGGAGCTGGAGAAATTATGAGCAGCAAACCCAATGGTGCAGATATACAAGGGTTAATTGTAAAAGAAGAAACAGTTTCTATAAATATACCTGCAGGTGTTACAGAAGGTGTACAATTGAAAGTTGGAGGAAAAGGAAATGAAGCTCCAGGTAAAAACTCTATAGCAGGAGATTTATTAGTTTTAATTGAAGAAATTCAACATGAAAACTTAAAAAGAGAAGGGACAAACATTCATTACGATTTGTATATTAACTTTTCTGAAGCAGTTTTAGGAGCAAGTAAAGAAGTAGAAACAGTTACAGGAAAAGTAAAAATAAAAATAGAACCAGGTACACAATCTGGTAAAATTTTAAGATTAAAAGGAAAAGGTTTACCAAGCATAGAAAGATATGGTACAGGAGATTTCTTAATCCATATTAATGTTTGGACACCACAAGAATTAAGCAAAGAACAAAAATCTTTTTTCGAAAATATGTTAGAAGATGAAAACTTTACACCAGCACCAAATAAGTCTGATAAATCATTTTTTGAAAAAGTAAAAGACATGTTTTCATAGTATTATATTAATAAACATTTTAAATGCATTTAATAAATAGAATTTGTTTTTTTTAAAATAATAAATACTATATATTTGCAAAGTTGTTAAGCAATTAACAACATTTTTCTTTTTCATAGCAATTTTTCCCACTCAATTTATTGAGTGGGTTTTTTTTAAAAAGAAATTGTAATTTTGGATATTATTAAAGCAGGCTTATCTTATCGACTTATTATATAAGTAGGAAAGTCCGGACACCATAGAGAATCATAGCGGATAACATCCGTCCAACGTAAGTTGAGGACAAGTGCAACAGAAAGCAAGTACAGTTAGGCTGTAGTGAAACCAGGTAAACTCTATGAGGTGCAATGCCATGTAAATTAGAGTTAGAGAGTTTCTCGCTCGATTCTAAAGGGTAGGCAGATAGATTCTAAAAGTAATTTTAGAACTAGATAAATGATAAGAACCTTTTAAAGGACACAGAATTCGGCTTATTAGCCTGCTTTTTTATTTTGATTTTTATAAAAAAAACACGAAAATTATTAAGTAGAAAAATGTAATTTATACACAGTTTAATAATTATCGCACCCATTTTCTCATAATTGGGAACTCTTCTTTTTTGCAAAGGTTCATCCATTCTAATAGAGGTAAACCTATATAATTTTTATTTGTAAATTGTTTAATTTAAAATCTTGATTCAGGATCTTCAAGATCTAGATTTTCTGTTTTTTTTAGATTTAAAACAAGATTTATTTTCTTACGTAAAATTTAATCAACGTTTAAAAAAAATTAGATGAAGTAAGTAAATAAAACTCTCTAATTTATATAGTCATTATGATAACAACTTAGCATAGTTAGTAAAATGACTTTTTTAATTATTTTTTAAGTAAATGCAAAAAAAGACGGTTTTATTTGAGTTAAATTTAGTTAATTTTCAAATATTCTTTTTTTATTCATTAATTCTTGCATTCTTTTAATTATACTTGAAAGTTACTAGAAAAAATGTATTTTTGTCAAATTAAATTAACCAAAAAATAAAGCACTATACCTTAGCTAAAATAGAGGTGTAAATTTTTAGAAAAAATAACTTTCTCATGCATACTTACAAAGACTACCTTATAGAAATTGAAGAACGTAAAGCGCAAGGTCTCCAACCAAAACCTATTGATGGTCAGGAATTATTAAGCGACATAATTTCACAAATAAAAGATATAAATAATCAGTATAGAGAAGATTCTCTAAACTTTTTTATATATAATGTACTACCAGGTACAACAAGTGCAGCTAGTGTAAAATCAAAATTTTTAAAAGAAATCATTTTAGGGGAATCTAAAGTTGATGAAATTACAACTGAATTTGCATTCGAGTTACTATCTCATATGAAAGGTGGTCCATCAATTACAGTTTTGTTAGATTTAGTATTACTAGGTAAAGACATTGAAATAGCGAAACAAGCTGCAGAGGTTTTAAAAACCCAAGTTTTCTTATACGAAGCTGATATAGAAAGATTAGAAGACGCTTATAAAAAAGGATGTCCAATATCAAAAGAATTATTGGAAAGCTATGCTCAGGCTGAATTTTTTACAAAACTTCCAGAAGTAGAAGAAGAAATTGAAGTGGTTACTTATATAGCAGGTGTTGGAGATATTTCTACAGATTTACTATCTCCAGGGGCAGATGCACATTCTAGATCTGATAGAGAATTACACGGTCAATGTATTTTTGAGCATAATAAAGATATGCAAAATGAACTTTTAGCTTTAAAAGAAAAACACCCAGATAAGCGAGTAATGTTAGTTGCTGAGAAAGGAACTATGGGAGTAGGCTCCTCTAGAATGTCAGGTGTAAACAATGTTGCACTTTGGACAGGTGTAGAATCTAGCCCTTATGTACCTTTTATTAACATAGCTCCTGTTATTGCAGGTACAAACGGAATTTCTCCAATTTTCTTAACCACAGTAGGGGTAACCGGTGGTATTGGAATAGACTTACAAAATTGGGTAAAACAAAAAGATGCAGAAGGAAATACTATTGTAGATAAAGATGGCGAACCAGTTTTAAAGCAAATGTATTCAGTTGAAACAGGAACAGTTTTAACAATTAATACTAAAGAAAAGAAGTTATATAGTAATAATGTTGCGTTAAAAGATATTTCCACAGCCTTAACTCCACAGAAAATGGAATTTATCAAAGCAGGTGGCTCTTATGCAGTTGTTTTTGGTAAAAAACTACAAACAATTGCTTGTAAAATATTAGGAATAGATATTCCTCAAGTATATGCTACTTCAAAAGAAATTTCTATTGAAGGTCAAGGTTTAACTGCTGTAGAAAAAATATTCAACAAAAATGCAGTTGGTAACACTCCAGGAAAAAAATTACACGCAGGTTCAGATGTTCGTGTAGAAGTTAATATTGTAGGTTCTCAAGACACCACAGGTTTAATGACTTCTCAAGAATTAGAAATGATGGCTGCAAATGTGGTATCTCCAATTGTTGATGCAGGTTATCAATCTGGTTGTCATACAGCTTCAGTTTGGGATGATAAATCAAAAGCAAACATTCCTAGATTAATGAAATTTATGAATGACTTTGGCTTAATTACTGCACGTGATCCAAAAGGAAATTATCACGCAATGACAGATGTTATTCACAAAGTTTTAAATGATATCACAATTGATGATTGGGCTATTATCATTGGGGGCGACTCTCATACACGTATGTCTAAAGGCGTTGCTTTTGGGGCAGACTCGGGTACTGTAGCTTTAGCATTAGCAACTGGTGAGGCAACAATGCCAATTCCTCAGTCTGTAAAAGTTACTTTTAAGGGAGATATGAGAAGTTTTATGGACTTTAGAGATGTAGTTCATGCAACGCAACAACAAATGCTAAAGCAGTTTAAAGGTGAAAACGTTTTTCAAGGAAGAATTATTGAAGTTCACTTAGGGACTCTTACTGCAGACCAAGCGTTTACATTTACAGATTGGACTGCAGAAATGAAAGCAAAAGCATCTATTTGTATTTCTGAAGATGACACATTAATTGAGTCACTAGAAATTGCCAGAGATCGTATACAAATTATGATTGAAAAAGGAATGGATAATGAAAAACAAATGTTACAAGGCTTAATAGATAAAGCCAATGCTAGAATTACTGAATTAAAAACAGGAATTAAGCCAGCGTTAACACCAGATGCAGATGCTAAATATTATGCAGAAGTTGTTATTGATTTAGATGAAATAGCAGAACCAATGATTGCTGATCCAGATGTTAACAATAATGACGTTTCAAAACGCTATACACACGATACAATTAGACCGTTATCTTTTTATGGAGGAACTAAAAAAGTAGATTTAGGTTTTGTAGGTTCTTGTATGGTTCATAAAGGAGATATGAAAATATTAGCTCAAATGCTAAAAAATATTGAAGCTCAACATGGTAAAGTGGAGTTTAAAGCTCCTTTAGTAGTCGCCCCTCCAACCTACAATATTGTCGATGAGCTAAAAGCAGAAGGAGATTGGGAAGTCTTACAAAAATATTCAGGTTTTGAATTTGATGATAATGCTCCAAAAGGATTGGCAAGAACTAAATATGAAAATTTATTATACTTAGAACGTCCAGGATGCAACTTGTGCATGGGGAATCAAGAAAAAGCAGAGCCAGGAGATACAGTTATGGCAACATCAACACGTTTATTTCAGGGTAGAGTAGTAAAAGATTCTGGAGAGAAAAAAGGAGAATCACTATTGTCATCTACTCCCGTAGTTGTATTGTCTACAATTTTAGGCAGAACACCAACTATGCAAGAATATGAGAAGGCTGTAGATGGTATTGTTTTAACCAAATTCAAACCATCTCAAAAACAGCTGGTTGGATAATAAAATTTTAAAAATAATTAAGCTCAAGTTTTACTTGAGCTTTTTTTTTATTGTAATTAAAAATCAAACAATAATAATTTAATAGAAAATAGATATAGTGCCATAAGATAAAGTTAGTAAGAGAAATTGTTATCTAATTTTTTTTATTTAAATTAGAGAGTAAAAATAAAAAAAAACTCAAACTATATGGCTTTTGATATTAATATGATTAAAAAAGTCTACGCGAACGTTGTAGAACGTGTAGATGCAGCACAAAAAATTACAGGAAAACCTTTAACTTTAGCAGAAAAAATATTGTACTCTCACCTTTGGGACGGGAATCCAAGTAAGGTTTTTACCAGAGGAAAAGATTATGTAGATTTTGCACCAGATAGAATTGCATTACAAGATGCAACAGCACAAATGGCGTTATTGCAATTTATGCAAGCTGGTAAATCTAAAGTTGCGGTTCCAACCACTACACACTGTGATCATTTAATTCAAGCAAAAAACGGTGCCAGTACAGATTTACAATCTGCGTTAAATACAAGTAACGAGGTTTTTAACTTTTTAGAATCTGTATCTAATAAATATGGTTTAGGTTTTTGGAAACCAGGTGCAGGTATTATTCATCAAGTAGTATTAGAAAATTATGCATTCCCTGGAGGAATGATGATTGGTACAGACTCTCATACAGTAAACGCTGGTGGTTTGGGTATGGTTGCCATTGGTGTTGGTGGTGCAGATGCAGTAGATGTAATGGCTGGTATGCCTTGGGAATTAAAATTTCCCAAATTAATAGGTGTAAAATTAACAGGTAAACTTTCTGGTTGGACGGCCCCAAAAGATGTTATTTTAAAAGTAGCAGATATATTAACCGTAAAAGGCGGTACAGGTGCTATTGTAGAATACTTTGGTCCTGGAGCAACATCAATGTCTTGTACTGGAAAAGGTACAATTTGTAACATGGGGGCAGAAATAGGTGCTACAACATCTACTTTTGGGTATGATGATTCTATGGAACGTTATTTACGTGCTACAGATAGAGATGATGTTGCAGATGCAGCAAACCAAGTCAAAGATTATTTAACAGGTGATGCAGAAGTGTATGAAAATCCAGAAAACTATTTTGACCAAGTAATAGAAATTAACTTATCAGAATTAAGTCCGCTTTTAAACGGGCCATTTACACCAGATTTATCTACTAAAGCTGGTTTAGAAATGACTAAAAAGGCAAATGAGAATGATTGGCCATTAAAAGTTGAATGGGGATTAATAGGTTCTTGTACAAACTCTTCTTACGAAGATTTATCAAGAGCATCTTCTATTGCACAACAAGCTATTGATAAAAATTTAAAAACAAAAGCAGACTTTGGGATCAACCCAGGTTCTGAAAAAGTAAGATATACTGCTGATAGAGACGGTATTTTAGGAGTATTTGAAAAATTAGACGCAACAATATTTACAAATGCCTGTGGACCATGTATTGGGCAATGGGCTAGATATTCAGATCCAAAAAATGCACCCAAAAACTCTATTATTCACTCTTTTAATAGAAACTTTGCTAAACGTGCAGATGGTAATCCAAATACACATGCCTTTGTAGCATCCCCAGAAATGGTGGCAGCTGTAGCTATTGCTGGTCGTTTAGATTTTAATCCAATGACTGATAAGTTAATCAATGAAAATGGAGAAGAAGTAATGTTAGATGAACCAACAGGATGGGAATTACCTCCAAAAGGTTTTGAAGTAAAAGATGATGGTTTCTTAGCTCCAGAAGAAGATGGAAGTCATGTAGAAATTGCTGTAAAAGACGATTCTGAAAGATTGCAATTATTAGAGCCTTTTACACCTTTAGGATCAGAAATTAAAGGAGCAAAATTATTAATAAAAGCCTTTGGAAAATGTACAACAGATCATATTAGTATGGCAGGTCCATGGTTACGTTTTAGAGGGCATTTAGATAATATTGCAAACAATACTTTAATTGGTGCAGTAAACGCATTTAACAAAAAAACAAATTTTGTAAAAAACCAATTAACAGGTGAATATGGTGGTGTGCCTGATGTACAGCGTGAGTATAAAAAAGAAGGTGTAAAAACGGTTGTTGTAGGAGATCACAACTATGGTGAAGGTTCTTCAAGAGAGCATGCTGCAATGCAACCACGTCACTTAGGTGTTGCTGCTGTAATTGTAAAATCTTTTGCACGTATACACGAAACAAACCTAAAAAAACAAGGAATGTTAGGCTTAACTTTTGCAAATGAAGCAGATTATGATTTAATTCAAGAAAATGATACTTTTAACTTTTTAGACTTACATGAGTTTGCACCAGAAAAACCTTTAACAATAGAAGTTGTTCATGCAGATGGTAGCAAAGATATTATTAAAGTGAACCACACATATAATGATGCTCAAATTGCGTGGTATAAAGAAGGTTCTGCTTTAAATTTAATTAAAAAGCAAAACGCTTAATATTATAAAAAAAAACTCCTGAATTTCTTCAGGAGTTTTTTATAAAAACTTATCTTTCTCTCCGTCTTCTACCAAAACCACCAGATTTTCTATCTCCAGAATTTTTAGGTCTATCACTAGAGCTTCTATCAGATCTTTTTCTTCCACCTCTTTCGGAAGAGCCTTCAGAGCTTCTTTTTCTTCCAAATCCTCCATCTTTTTTTCCAAAGGGTTTTTTACCGCGTCTTCTTCCACCACCAGAACGTTCTTTTTTAGTAATTTCTACATTTACAGAGCGTCCGTCAAAATCTGGTTGATTTTCTTCAAAAGCAGCTAATGTTTCGTTTTCGAAATTTTTATCTATTTCAAAGAACGAAAATGTATCTAAAATATCAATAGCACCAATTTCTATTTTATCACCTATATTTTGGTCATTAATTAAACCAATTAATTTGGCAGGGTTTAAACTATCTTTTCTACCAATGTTGATAAAGAAACGAGTCATGTTTTCATTTGTAGCTCTTGCTCTAGAGTTTTCTCTAGATGATAAATCGTTTAAATCTTTAGCATTTTCATAATAAGCTAACATGGTGTTAAACTCTAAAGAAACAAATTTTTGAATCAATTCTTCTCTGTCTAAAGCGGCAAGTTTTTCGTAAATAGTTGGTAAAAACTCGTTAATTTCAGATTCGTTAACTTTTGTAGCTTGTACCTTATCAATTAAATTCATCAACTGATTTTCTACAATTTCTTTACCGGTAGGTACTTTAGTTTCTACAAATTTCTTTTTAATAATTCTTTCAATTGCTCTTAGTTTTCCTTTTTCTTTACCGTTTACTAAAACAATAGAAATACCTTTATTACCAGCTCTCCCTGTTCTACCACTTCTATGTGTATAGTTTTCTATTTGATCTGGTAATTTATGATTTAAAACATGCGTTAATTCAGTAACATCTAAACCTCGTGCAGCAACGTCTGTTGCTACTAATATTTGTATGGTTTTTTTACGAAACTTACCCATAACAGAATCTCTCTGACCTTGAGATAAATCTCCATGTAAAGCATCTGCACTATACCCATCTTTTATTAAGTTATCTGCAACTTCTTGTGTTTCTCTTCTGGTTCTACAGAAAATAATTGCGTAAATATCTGGGTTTAAATCTGCAATTCTTTTTAATGCTGGGTAACGTGTTCTTTCTGTTACCGAGTAATATTCATGACTTACGTTATCAGAACCTTGGTTCTTTTCACCAGAAGTAATTTCTACTGGTTTGGTCATATAGTTTTTTGCAATAGCTTCTACTTCTCTTGGAAAAGTTGCTGAAAAAAGTAGGGTTTGTTTGGTTTCTGGAGTTGCTTCTAAAACTTTGTCCAACTCATCTTTAAAGCCCATGTTAAGCATTTCATCTGCCTCATCTAATACTAACCATTGTACATTGCCTAACTTTAAGGCTCTTCTATTAATTAAATCTACCGTTCTACCTGGAGTACCCACTACAATTTGAGATCCTCTTTTTAAAGATCTAATCTGTGTATCCATATTAGCACCACCATAAACCGTTGTTACTTTTACTTTTGGTAAATATTTACAAAAATCTTCTATGTTTTTACCAATTTGTACTGCAAGTTCTCTTGTTGGTGATAAAATAATAGCTTGTACATTGCTATTATCTTCATTTAAAAGTTCTAATATTGGTAAACTAAAAGCGGCTGTTTTACCGGTACCTGTTTGTGCAAATGCTTTTAAATCGTCTGTAGATGAAATAATTTGCGGAATTGCTTTTTCTTGAATAACAGTTGGTTTTTCGTAACCTAAATCTGTTAATGCATTGTTTATAGGTGCTTTTAAACCTAATTCTAAAAATGTTGACATTACTGTGTTTTTGTAGATTCACAGAACGCCCACCTGCAAATCAATTTATAATTTCGACTTGATTTTTATTCGAGTATATCTCAAAAATAAAACCGTGCAAAGGTACAGCAAATTAAATAGATAGCAAGTTTAAACTTGTTTTAATTATTTTTAGTGAGTTGTTTTAGCTGATAATAGATGTTTTGCGAAGCTATTGAAGCATAGCCATTTTCTACAATACCATTTTTGTTTACCAAAATAGTTCTTGGCATACCACTAGTTAAAAAGTTATTTTTTAGATTTTTGGTATTGATGTAATATTGATTTTTTATATCAATATTAGGAATTCTATTTAAGCTATTGCCATCTATTTCTATAATAGCAATATTTAAATCTGGAAATTTATTTTTAAGAAAAGGGATTCGAGTGCTTAAAAAAACTTTTGAATAATAATCTTCATTCCAAAAAACCAATAATGAGTTTTTGTTTAAAACAAAATCTTGAATGTTTATAGGTTGTTCTGTAAAATCATAAAATAGAAAATCTTTAATCTCATCACCTTTGTGTATGGCTTCACCATCATTTAAAATATTTTTAACCAACGATTTGTCTTTAACATTTGTACTGTATTTAAAAAAGGTATCAAAAGTTTTTGTATTAAAATTACAGCTAGATTTTTTGTAAAAATGTTCTAAAACAGTACTTTTTAAAAAGGCATTTTTAGAATTCTCAGAGCTTATTTTATCGTTTATAGATTTTAATAAGTCTACCGTAAAATTAGCAGTGTATTCATTTTTCATAGGTTTATAACCTAGAGCATATGTAACATTATATAAATAATCTCTTATATATCTTGTGTATGGTGGATAATACATTAGAGAATCGTTATTAAAATCTATATAATTTCTGTGGTTATAAAAATTACTTTTTGTTTCTATAAAACTATTGTGTTTATTTATTTTACTGTGGTTTAAGGGGTATCTTTCTATTCTAGAAAAAATAGGGTAGGTAAGTGCAATTTTTAAAAGTTTAAAATAATTATCTGTTTCTTTAGTATGATCTTTTACATAATCATTATAGGTATCTAATCTTATTTGAAGTATAGAATCTATTTTATTTTTGAAGATGGTTGGCTTAAATTTATTAAGTAGATAATAAGATCTTCTATCATTCTCATCTTCTAAAAAAATATCTATTAAAATATTGTTTCTTTCGGCACCTTTACCTGCGTAAACTAAAGATTCATCAAAATCCCATGTGTTTAAACGCAACATTAAACTGTCTTTAGGCTCTAAATATATGTATTGGTTTTCATTGCCATGTTCAAAGTAGTAAAGTCCTTCTTTTAAAGAAGTAAATTCTGCTAAAAACTTATTTTTATTATCTAATAAAATTGTATCAATTACTTTATCCTTAGCATATAAGACAACATATTTTGTTTTTGGGTTTATTATTTTACCACCAAAAAATGTAGGTTTATTTTTTTTAGAGTCCGTACAACTAATAGTTAATACTAAAAGTGTTAGGGATATATATAAAAATATGTTTTTTATCATTTATCATTTAAGTCTTGTGAACAAATTTAGAAATTTGGGACTGTTGTTCTTGTTAATTCACTGTTAAAATAGCCTTAAAAAAACTGCCAATATTATTAAAGATAGTGCAAAAATCTCTTGTATTTAAAGATTGTTAAGCAAAATGTAATTTGTACTTTTGCACAAAATTTAAAAATACAATTATGTTATCAGTTTCTAACTTATCTGTACAGTTTGGTAAGCGTGTTTTATTTGATGAAGTAAACACTAAATTTTTGCAAGGAAATTGCTATGGTATTATCGGTGCAAATGGAGCAGGAAAATCTACTTTTTTAAAAATTATTTCTGGTAAGCAAGAACCTACTTCTGGACAAGTACACTTAGAAACAGGAAAACGAATGTCTGTGTTATCTCAAGACCATTACGCTTATGATGAGTTTCCTGTTTTAGAAACGGTAGTTATGGGTAACAAAGAATTGTTTTCTATTAAAAAAGAAATAGATGCTTTGTATGCAGATTATACTGATGAAAATGCTGAAAAAATAGGAGAACTACAGGTAAAGTTTGAAGAGATGAATGGTTGGAATGCAGATTCTGATGCTGCAGCAATGCTTTCTAATTTAGGCATTGCAGAAGATTTGCATTACACTTTAATGAAAGATTTAGATGGTAAACAAAAAGTACGTGTTTTAATTGCACAAGCTTTATTTGGCAATCCTGATGTATTAATTATGGATGAGCCTACCAATGATTTAGATTTTGAAACCATTGCTTGGTTAGAAAATTTTATTGCAAATTTTGATAACTGTGTAATCGTAGTATCACACGATAGACACTTTTTAGATGCTGTTTGTACGCATATTTCTGATATCGATTTTGGTAAAATCAACCATTACTCTGGTAACTATACTTTCTGGTATGAGTCTAGCCAATTAGCAGCAAAACAACGTGCTCAACAAAACAAAAAAGCAGAAGATAAAAAGAAAGAATTAGAAGATTTTATACGTCGTTTTTCTGCTAATGTTGCAAAATCGAAACAAGCAACATCTCGTAAAAAAATGATAGACAAGTTAAATGTAGAAGACATTAAACCTTCTAGTAGACGTTACCCAGCTATTATTTTTGATAGAGACCGAGAAGCAGGAGATCAAATATTAAATGTAGAAGGTTTGTCTAAGAGTTTTGAGGATGAAAGTCTTTTTAATGAGGTACATATAAATTTGAATAAAGGAGATAAAGTAGGCGTAATTTCTAAAAATTCTAGAGCTATTACTGCTTTTTATCAAATTATTACTGATAATGAAAATGCAGATGACGGTAAACATTCTTGGGGTGTAACAACTACACAATCGTACTTACCTTTAGATAATTCAGATTTTTTTCAAAATGGAGATTTAAACTTGGTAGATTGGTTAAGACAATATGCACAAACCGAAGAAGAACGTGAAGAAGTTTTTTTACGTGGGTTTTTAGGAAAAATGATTTTCTCTGGAGAAGAAGCTTTAAAGAAAAGTAACGTTTTATCTGGAGGAGAAAAAGTACGTTGTATGTTATCTAGAATGATGATGAAAAGAGCTAATATTTTAATTTTAGATGAGCCAACAAATCACTTAGACTTAGAATCGATACAATCTTTAAACAACGCCTTAATTAACTTTAAAGGGACTGTGCTATTTTCTACACACGACCATGAGTTTGCACAAACGGTTGCTAACAGAATTATAGAATTAACTCCTAAAGGAGCTATAGATAGATATGCTACTTTTGACGAATACTTATCGGATCCAAAAATTAAAGAATTACGAGAAAAAATGTATTCTTAGTTATTTAATAATAAATACTAAAAAAAAAGGAAGCGGAAGAGCTTCCTTTTTTTATGATAATAATTTTATTTATTTTGCAAAGGACTAATAATTTTTACATCAGAAAAAGAAATAGCACCTCTAACTACACCATCAATAGTCTTTTTTAAAGCCTCTATTAATTGCATTTTTAATTGCGATTTATGGTAAATTAAACTCACCTCTCTTGCTGGTGGTGGATTTGTGAATTCACGTAAGTGTCTTTTATCAACATCGCTTAAATCAAGGGTATGTAAATAAGGCAACAAAGTCATTCCTAAGCCTTCTTTAGATAATTTTATTAAGGTGTCAAAACTTCCACTTGCCAACTGAAACCCTTTTTTATTATCTATTTTGTGATTTCTGCATAAATTTATTACACTATCTTTAAAACAGTGTCCATCTTCTAACAATAAGATATCTTCCATTTCTAACTCACCTTCAGTAATTTGTTTGTTATTAAAAAGTCTGTGGTTTTGCGGAATTAAACCCACAAATGGTTCATAATACAAAGGTTTTTCTTTAATTGCCTCATTTTCTAGCGGTGTTGCAGCAATGGCTGCATCAATGTGACCATCAGTTAACTTTCTAACAATTTCTTCTGTAGTTAGTTCTTCTACAATCAATTTTACTTTTGGATATTTTTTAGTAAAATTATTTAAAAACATTGGTAATAAAGTAGGCATTATAGTTGGTATAATACCTATTTTAAACTCACCCCCAATAAACCCTTTTTGTTGGTGTACAATATCTATTATTCGGTTACTTTCGTCAACAATAACTTTGGCTTGCTCTACTATTTTTTTACCCACAGCAGTGAGTTCAATAGGTTTTTTAGAGCGATTAAATATTTGTACTTTCAATTCATCTTCTAGCTTTTGAATTTGCATACTTAACGTAGGTTGCGTAACAAAGCTATGTTCTGCAGCTATGGTAAAATTTTGGTATTCTGCAACAGATAAAACATACTTTAATTGGGTAATTGTCATTTTATATAATAATTTTCGATAAAGATATTAAAACTATCAATATTTACTATGGTAAATCGTTATAAATTTTTTGTAATTTTAAAATAAATAAAAATAGAAGAATATGAGTATATCAATAATAGGATTAGACAAAAAAGAAAGTGCAAATTTAGTAAATAAATTAAATGGTTTATTGGCAAATTTTCAAGTATATTATCAAAATTTAAGAGGTTTACATTGGAATATTAAAGGAAAGAACTTTTTTGAATTACATGTAAAATTCGAAGAATTTTACACAGACTCTCAAGTTAAAATAGATGATATTGCAGAACGTATTTTAACTTTACAAGGTAAACCATTGCACACGTTTACAGATTACATAGAAAATGCATCTGTACCCGTTGGAAAAGATATTTCTAATGATGTTGAAGCTGTAAACTTAGTTGTAAACTCTTTATCAGAATTATTAAAAATTGAAAGAGAAATATTAGACCTTTCTGATGAGGCAAATGACGAAGGTACTAATGCAATGATGAGTGATTTTATATCTGAACAAGAAAAAACAATTTGGATGTTAAACTCTTGGTTAGGTAACTAAATTATTTAAAAACTTACAATCTAAAAAACGCTACAAAATTTAAGTTTTGTAGCGTTTTTTAGTTTAAAATATATTGCAAACCAACTTCAAAACCCAGAAACGAATAACCATTATTTGGTTTTTTAGTATCAAAATTAGAAACATGGCCAATATTACTCCCTATATATAACGTAGTTTGTTTGTAAAATTGGTAACACAAACCTAAAGAGCCATTTTCTAAAAAGGTAAATCCTTTAGCCAAACGTTCAGTACTAGTATCTATGGTAGCAACCCCTAAACCAATAGTTGCTAAAAATTTTATATTTTTTAATAATTTTTTTTTTAAAACAAAACCCAACTCAAAACCATATAAATTAATGTTTTTAGGTGATGTAAACTCTGTTCTTTTTTCTAAGTAATTTAATTCTGAAGGTAATACAAATTGTTCATTATCAAGTTGATGATAAATTCTTTGATATTGTGGTTGTACAATTAATTCAAAATCTAAAGATTTCCAGCTACCTAGATAGTAAAAAGCTTGTATTTTGTAGGTTTTTGTATTGTACGAATAATCTTTATCATCAAAAATAAAGTTTTTTTCGTTGGCATAATTGTATAAAAAGCCAATTTTTTTAAGTTTTAATTTATCAATTTTCACCTGAGCTTTTATGGTAGTAACTGTAAAAAAAAATACAATGAGAAATAAAAATATCTTTTTCATATATCAACTTAAGAAAACATACTCGCTACTTTTTCTGCTTTTCTGCTTTCTGAATAATCGTAAAAACCTTCACCAGATTTTACCCCCAATTTACCAGCCACCACCATATTTACTAATAATGGGCAAGGAGCATATTTAGGATTTTTAAATCCATCATACATTACATTTAAAATAGACAAACAAACATCTAAACCAATAAAATCTGCCAACTGCAAAGGTCCCATAGGATGTGCCATTCCTAACTTCATAACCGTATCAATTTCTGCAACACCAGCAACTCCATTATATAGGGTTTCAATAGATTCGTTAATCATGGGCATTAAAATTCTATTAGCAACAAAACCAGGGTAATCATTTACCTCAACAGGAATTTTATTAATTTTATTTGCCAAATTTACAGTAAAATCCATTACAGTATCAGAGGTATTGTAACCTCTTATAATTTCTACCAACTTCATAATTGGCACAGGATTCATAAAGTGCATCCCAATAACTTTATCAGGTCTATTTGTTTTCGCAGCAATTTGCGTTATAGAAATAGAAGAAGTATTGGTTGCTAAAATGGTGTCTTTAGGGCAAAACTTGTCTAATTCTTTAAAAATATTACCTTTTAAAGCAACATTTTCTGTAGCAGCTTCCACCACTAAACTTGCATTTTTAACCCCCTCTTTAATAGAAGTATAGGTTGTTATATTTGCTAATGTATTGTTTTTATCATTTTCTAAAATTTTTTCTTTAGCAACCATTCTATCCAAATTTTTACTAATGGTAGCCAAGCCTTTTTTTAGAGCATTTTCAGACACATCTATAAGTTGTACACTATAATTAAACTGTGCAAAAGTGTGTGCAATTCCATTTCCCATAGTTCCTGCACCTATTACTGCTATGTTTTTCATTGTATTTTTTTTTGGGCGTTTTAACAGGCTTTCGCTACTCGCTTTTCGCTTTTGGCGTAAGAGCTCAAACAGGTCGCTCAATCCTTAACGCATTTATTAATCAACTTTATTGATATATTGTTACTTACTGCAATTCTAAATTTTAATTGTTTAAAAACAATCAATAATCATTTGTGCAACACGTAAAGCTTCAGCACCTTGGTGTAAAGAAACAATTGGTTTTGTACCATTATTTATGGCATCTGCAAAAGCTTCTAATTCATCTAAAATGGCGTTGTTATTTTTAACTTCAGGATTATCAAAGTAAATTTGTTTTTTTATACCTTCTGCATTTTGCAAAATCATAGCAAACTCATCGGGTTTTTCAGGTACATCTTTCATTCTAACCACTTCCGATTTTTTCTCTAAAAAATCTACAGAGATATAAGCGTCTTTCTGAAAAAAGCGAGATTTACGCATGTTTTTCATAGAAATTCTACTAGCTGTTAAATTGGCAACACAACCATTTTCAAATTCTATTCTTGCATTGGTAATATCTGGAGTTTCAGAAATTACAGAAATACCACTAGCGTGTACATTTTTTACTTTAGAATCTACAACCGAAAGTATAATATCTATGTCATGAATCATTAAATCTAGTACAACAGGTACATCTGTTCCTCTAGGATTAAACTCTGCCAATCTATGAGATTCTATAAACATAGGTGTATCTATTTTATCTTTTACAGTTGTAAAAGCTGGGTTAAAACGTTCTACATGACCTACTTGACCTTGTACATGAAATTGGCTTGCCAAAGTTTTAATAGCCTCTGCCTCTAAAACCGTTTTGGTTATGGGTTTTTCTATAAAAATATGACACCCTTTTTCGATAGCTACTTTTGCACATTCAAAATGAGATAAAGTTGGGGTAACAATGTCTACAACATCTACAGCTGCAATTAAATCATCGATAGAATCAAACAATTTATAGCCAAATTCTTTAGAAACTTTCTCTGCATTTTCTTTAAAAGGATCAAAGAAACCTACCAATTCATATTTTTCTGATTGTTGTAATAAACGAAGATGAATTTTACCTAGATGACCAGCACCTAAAACGCCTGCTTTTAGCATAAAATGTATTATTTTATTTTGTCTGCTCGAGCGCAGTCGAGAGGTTTGTAATTAATTATAAGATAGTTCTTGACTGCGCTAGAACTGACATATTAAATAATAAAAATTAAAAAATGCCAAAAACAAAGATACAATTTTATGAGTTTGTAATTAGAATTATTCTTATTTTTAGCTCATAGAAATTTGTTAAAATTGAGAGACACTTCGAAACACCAAGGACTTAGAAATCAGTTAGCTAAAGTATTAATGGCTAAAGGTATTACAGATAAAAATGTATTAGAAGCAATTCGTAAAATTCCACGTCATTTATTTATAGATTCTAGTTTTGAGGCGCATGCATACCAAGACAAGGCTTTTCCTATTGCAGCAGAACAAACCATTTCTCAACCTTATACAGTGGCATTTCAATCGGAAACTTTGGCTGTAAAACCCGAAGAAAAAGTGTTAGAAATTGGTACAGGTTCTGGTTACCAAACCGCAGTTTTATTAGAATTAAATGCAGAAGTATTTACCATAGAAAGACAACACGAACTGTTTAAAAAAACAAGTTTTTTTTTACCTAAAATAAGTTACAAACCAAAGAAATTTATTTTTGGCGATGGGTATAAAGGTTTACAAGATCAAGCTCCTTTTGATAAAATAATTGTAACTGCTGGAGCACCATTTGTGCCCAAACCTTTACTTTCTCAATTAAAAATAGGAGGGATGCTGTTAATACCTGTAGGAGATAAAACACAAATTATGACACTTTTTACAAGAAAATCTGCCAAAGAATTTGAGAAAAAAGAATTGGGTGATTTTGCTTTTGTGCCAATGTTAGAAGAAAAGAACTAGTTTTTGTTTTATAGTTTTTTTTACAAAATTAAATAACTCTTTCCCAATAAGCAGTTTTTCCAAAAAATGAAACACCAATATAGCCTCTTATTTTTAATTTATTAGGTTCTTCTATCTTAATATAACACTTGTAAACTTTTCCATTTCTTGGATCTAAAATAGTACCTCCAGACCATTCATCGTTCTCTTTTTCTAAACCAGATAATATATTTAAACCTAGTATTGGTTTGTTTTTATTTTCTCCTTCACAAGCAACACAAAGTGCATTTTTTCTATCAGGATTTAAAATTTCTATAATTTTAGCATACGCTTTCCCATCCTTTTTATATACTTCTAAAACGGAATCTACCTTACCAGCATCGTTTTTAGAGTGCCATTTACCAAAGATAGTTTGTGCATTTATGCCAATTGAAATTAATACGAATAAAAATGTAATACTTACTGTTTTCATACCTGAGAAGTTTTAATTATTTTGTGAAAATATAAACTTTTTAGCAAATAATTTGTTAAAACTATACACTCGCATCAAAATTTTCTGTCCATTTGTTTTGTACTCGTAAAACTTGTTCTATTACATCTCTTACACACCCTTCTCCACCTTTTTTGTCTGAAATATATTTAGAAACTTGTTGAATTTCTCTAACAGCATCATTTGGGCAAGCTGGTAAACCCACTAATTTCATTACAGGATAATCTGGAACATCATCACCCATATACAAAATATTCTCTGGTTTCAAATTGTATTTTTTAACCAGCTCACTATACTGTTTTATTTTATCATGTGCCCCTAAAAAAACATCATCAATACCTAAAGCTTGCAATCTATTTCTTACGCCTTCATTAGTTCCTCCAGAAATAATACATACTCTAAACCCCTTATTTAAAGCGTTTTTCATGGCATAACCATCTTTTACATTCATATGTCTAACCAATTCGCCATCTGGCATAATGGTTAAAGTACCGTTGGTTAAAACCCCATCTACATCAAAAATAAAAGTGTTTATTTTTGGTAATATTTGTTTATAGCTAATTTCCATAATTTTTTATTAAAGAGCTTTTAAATACGCTCTAATTGACAATTTAATTCAACTTATTTGAAGATTTTTTTATTGACTTTGTTAAAATTTTATATATTTTTTTCTGCTGTTTATCTAACAAAGCTAAATGATTTTTTATCGTTTTTCTATCGTTTCTAATTGCGGGTCCAGTTTGTGCTTGCTTTGGCGAAAGTTCTTTTATTTTTTCAGAAGTTTCGTTAATTAGAGGCTGTAAAATATCAAAAGGAATATTGTTTTCTTGGCAAATATCATTTCCTATTTTATATAAATGATTGGTGAAATTATTTACGAAAACAGCAGCTACATGTAGTTTTTTTCTTTGTTCTGAATTGATTTTATATATTTTATGTCCAATTGATTTTGTTAACTTTTCCAAGACTATATAATCTTTTTTATTTGTAGCTTCTAGGCAAAACGGAACTAAAGAAAAATCGATTTTTTTATCTTTAGAAAAACTTTGTAACATATAAAAAACCCCTTTTCTAGTGTTGTTTTTTAAGTCTTTTAGAGCAAAACTACCAGAAGTATGCACCACAAAAGAATTGTTGATTTTTGCAGAAACTTCTGCAATAGCATCATCTGAAACCGCAATAATAGTAACATCGGTTTCTGGAATATTTTCTAATTTTCTAGAATTTACTTGTATAACTTCCACATTTTTAGCTTTTAAAAAAGCATTGTGTAAATGTGTGGCTACATTTCCATTTCCAATAATTGCTACTGTTATCATTACAACGAAGATATTGATTTTTTGTAGAAATTTAGAGTTGGATTTGGTAATTTAGCAATAGAAAATTCGATACAATGAAAAATTCAAATAAATTAGGAATAAATACAACCTGTGTGCATACAGGAGAAGTAAAAGACGAACAATTTAAAGGAGCAGTTTCGCCTATATATATGTCTACTTCTTATGCTTTTGATGGAGTTGATGTAAAACGTTACCCACGTTATTTAAACACACCAAATCAAGAAATGTTGTATAAAAAAATAGCCGCTTTAGAACATACAGAAGATGGTTTGATATTTTCTTCTGGAATGGCAGCAATTTCTGCAGCAATGCTAGCATTTTTAAAAACAGGAGATCATGTAATAATACAACAAGTGATTTATGGAGGAACTTATAATTTTATTGTAAAGGAATTTGATAAATATGGTATTGAATATTCTTTTACTGAAAGTGATCAAACAGAAGATTTTATTCCTTTGATAAAACAAAACACTAAGATTATTTACATAGAAACACCTTCTAATCCGCTTTTAGGAATTACAAATTTAGAAACAATAGCAACTTTGGCAAAGCAACATGATTTGCTAACTATGATAGACAACACGTTTGCATCACCTATAAATCAAAATCCTGCAGATTTCGGAATTGATATTATTTTGCACTCAGCCACAAAGTATATGGGAGGTCATTCAGATATTTCTGCGGGTGCAATTGCAGGATCTAAAGAACATATTTCGCAAATTTGGGAAACAGCCATTAACTTTGGTGGTAATCTAAGTGATCAAACAGTTTGGTTGTTAGAAAGAAGTTTAAAAACATTAAATCTTCGTGTAAAAGAACAGACTAAAAATGCAATGGAAATGGCAAATTATCTAGAAAATAATCCGAAAATTGACGCTGTTTATTACCCAGGTTTAGAGAGTCATCCACAGCATGTATTAGCAAAAAAGCAAATGAAAGGGTTTGGTGCAATGTTATCTTTTGAACTAAAAAAAGGAATAGATGCTATGGAATTTCAGAATAATTTACAATTGATAAAACCTTCTATGAGTTTGGCAGGTTTAGAAAGTACCACAGTAAGTCCTGCGCAAACTACACATGCTCTATTAAGTGAAGAAGAGCGTTTAGAAAGAGGAATTAAAGAGGGGTTAATTCGTTTTTCTGTAGGTATAGAAGAACCCAAAGATTTAATTGCTGATATTGAACAAGCTATAAAAAAGTCTCTTAAATAATCAAGAGACTTTTTTAAGTAATTTTTATTTTCTTTTTTATTTCTAATTTTTTTAAAAAGGCCAAATAATTGGCACTAATAATAAAGTGGTGATTAAGAAAATTATTAAAAGAGGTAAGCCTACTTTAAAATAATCCATAAATTTATAATTACCAGAGCTTATTACCATGGCATTGGTAGTTGTACCAATGGGTGTTAAAAACGCTGTTGATGCACTAACAGCAACTGTTATTAATAGTGGTTCTGGAGATATGCCAACTGTACTTGCAGCTAATAAAACTATTGGCGCCATTAGTACTGCTGTTGCAGAATTGTTTATAAACTGACTAAATGTTGTGGTTAAAATAAATATACCTGCTAATAAAAGTGTTGGATTTTCTTTTCCTAAAAAACCAATTAAAGAATTAGAAATTAATTCTGCTGCACCTGTTTTTTGAATGGCAACCCCCATGGGAATCATTGCAGCAATCATTACCACACTTGTAAAACTTATACTTTTATAAGCTTTAGAAAAAGGTACACAGCCTGTAAATAATACAATACCAGCAGAAATTAATGCAGCTATAGAACCTGGTACTAATTTTAAAACTAACATGGCAATCATTAAAAATAATGCACCCAAAGCTATGTAAGATTTTGGGGTTAATTTATCCACATCTTTTAGCATTTCTTCTGGACTACCCACCACAACAATATGTTTGTGTTGGTCTTTTAGTTTTTCTATATTTTCCCAAGGACCTCTAATGATAAAACTATCTCCAGCATTTACTCTCATTTCTTCTTCTAAGAAAGGTTCGCGATTTCTAGATGCTGCTAATAATTGTATCTCATATCTTTTAAAATATTCTTTAAGTTTTATTTTTCTACCCACTAACTGAGAGTTTAGAGAAATTAAAACCTCAGACATACCAACTTCTTGATTAATTAAATTGGTTCTTAATTCCGTCTTTGCAGATTCTTTTGGTAATAAACCCAATCGAAATTCAATCATTATTTTATTGATATCTGCTGTATTCCCCTTTACGGTTATAATATCATGATACCTTAAATCTGTATCATTTTCAGGAAACTCTATAAAAGGTTGGGTTCCTTTTAATCTATTTGGATGTCTTCTTTTTAAACGAATAAGATGAATGTGATATTTATTTTCTAAATCCCACTCACTTATTTTCGTATTAATTAATGGCGATGCAGATCTAATTCTTAATTGATAGTAATCATTATCTATTTCATAACCTTTAATCCACTCGTGTAGAGTACTATCTATAATGATTGGTTTATTATTTGTCTTATTTTTAGGTAAAACTTTAAAGCCGATATATCTAAAATAAAGCAGTGCAATAATTAGCAATGGCAAACCAATCAACCCAAATTCAAAAAAAGAAAAACCTTCAAAACCGGCATCTATTAATGCATTATTTGCAATAATGTTTGGTGGTGTACCAGTTAAGGTTAATAAACCACCAGTATTAGAACCAAACGCTACAGGTATTAATATTTTAGAAGGCATTGTACCAATACTCCAAGCAGAAGATATGGTGGCTGGTAATAATGTGGCTACTGTACCCGTATTACTCACAAAACCAGATAAGACACCAGAACCTAAAGTAATAATAACTAACAATTTTGGCACACTTTTGCCTGCCAATTCTATTAATTTTTTCCCTGCTAAGGCTGTCCAACCAGTTTGAGATAAACCTTCACCAATAATAAATAGTGCAGCAATCATAATAACCGTAGGGTTGCTAAATCCGCTTAAAGTTTCATTTAAATTTATAATTCCGCATAAGAATAAACTTAGCATTGAAACTAATGCAATTACATCTGGTGAATATTTTCCCCAAACAAATAAACCAATTGTAATTGTTAAAATAATAAGCATTAAAGTCATAAATTTATTTTTTTATTTTCTTTTACGATGTAAAATTAGGTTGATATTAAATGGGGTTACATGATATATATCATAACTTTTCAAATTGTAAAATTTTTGTAATTATCATAAAAAAAAGACATTATTTTAACTATTTACAAATACGAAAACTTAATAGAAATAATATCTTCTTATATTTTCTTTTAAAATTGATTATTTTTGAAGTGTTAATTTTTTATTGAAAAGAATTTCATGAAAATTACACAAAAATATTTGCTAACTTAACGATTATTGTAGTTTCTTATAATAAAAGTTAAGGTTATAATTAAAAAAATTTAAATAGATTACAAATATATATGAAATTAGATATATTGGCTTTTGGGGCACACCCAGATGATGTAGAACTAGGTTGTGGTGCTACCATTGCTAAAGAAGTTTCTTTAGGAAAAAAAGTAGGTATTATAGATTTAACAAGAGGCGAGTTAGGTACACGTGGCTCTGCTGAGATTAGGGACGTAGAAGCTACAAATGCAGCAAAAATATTAGGCGTTTCTGTTCGTAAAAATTTAGGTTTTGCAGATGGTTTTTTTATAAATGATAAAAATCATCAACTTGAAATTATAAAAATGATCCGAAAATATAAGCCAAAAGTAGTGTTTTGTAATACCATAGAAGACAGACACATAGATCACGGAAAAGGTAGCAAATTAGTATCTGATGCTTGTTTTTTAAGTGGTTTGATGAAAATAGAGACGAATTTAGATGGAGAATCTCAAGAAAAATGGCGCCCAAAACAGGTGTACCATTATATGCAATGGAAAAACATAGAACCCGATTTTGTTTTAGATGTTAGTGGTTTTATTGATAAAAAAATAGCTTCTGTTTTAGCCTATAAAACTCAGTTTTACGACCCTAATAGTAAGGAGCCAGAAACACCTATAACAAGTAAAAACTTTATAGACAGTATAAATTACAGAGCAAGAGATTTAGGAAGATTGGTTGGAGTAGAATGTGCAGAAGGTTTTACTACAGAACGTTACGTTGCTGCAGAAAATTTAGACAAATTAATTTAAATTTTTGTTGTTTTAGAATAGAAAAAATATTTATATTTGCACCCGCAACAAATGGTGGTTGTAGCTCAGTTGGTTAGAGCGTCGGTTTGTGGTACCGAAAGTCGTGGGTTCGAGCCCCATCTTCCACCCAAAATACAAAGCTTCTTAGAAATAAGAAGCTTTTTTTGTGGAAAAAAATACAGCAAAATCATTTTTTTCTTTACTATTTATAACTTTAGTTATTTTTAGAATTCTTAGAAGTTGAATTAAAATTCGCGTAATATTTAATTTTAACTAAAATAATGACCACATAGAAACAAAGAAAACAATGTCTTTATCTCTTATAAAATTCCTAAAATATCAATTTATCAGCCAAATATTTAGCAGTATACGATTTTTTATTTCTAGCTAAATCTTCTGGAGACCCTTGAAAAATAAGTTCTCCACCATTTTTACCACCTTCTAAGCCTAAATCTATAATATAATCTGCACATTTTATGAGTTCTATGTTATGTTCAATCACAACAATGGAATGACCTCTTTCAATTAAGGCATTAAAACTTGCTAATAATTTTTTAATATCATGAAAATGCAAGCCTGTTGTAGGTTCATCAAAAATAAATAAAGCTTTGTCTTTAGTATTTCCTTTTACTAAAAAGGATGCCAATTTTATTCTCTGAGCTTCACCACCAGAAAGTGTAGACGAAGATTGACCTAAAGTTACATAACCCAAACCAACATCTTGTAAAGGCTTTAGTTTGCTAGCAATTTTAGTTACTAAATTTTCTGAGAAAAAAGCTACAGCTTCATCTATGGTTAAATTTAAAATGTCATCTATCGATTTTTCATGAAATTTTACCTCTAAAACCTCTTTTTTAAAGCGTTTTCCATTACAAACATCGCATTTTAAATGCACATCTGCCATAAATTGCATTTCTATAGTAACTGCTCCTTCACCTTTACAAACCTCACAACGACCACCTTCTACATTAAAAGAAAAGTGTTTGGGTTTGTAATTTCTAATTTTAGATAATTTTTGATTAGAAAATAAGGCACGAATGTCATCATACGCTTTAATATATGTAACTGGGTTAGATCTCGATGAGCGTCCAATCGGATTTTGGTCTATAAACTCAACATGTTTTAATGTATCAAAACTACCTTTTACAGCTGTATGTTGGCCCACTTTATCGCCATAACCTACTAGTTTTTTTTGCATGGTTGGATATAGTATTTTTTTAACCAATGTACTTTTACCAGAACCAGAAACTCCTGTGATTACACTTAAACAATTTAAAGGCAAAGAGATATCGATATTTTGTAAATTGTGTTCTCTTGCACCCAGAATTTCTATGGTATTTTTTGATATTCTACGTTTTGTAGGTACTTCAATTTTTAAATCTTCATTTAAATATTTTGCTGTTAAAGAATCTGATTTTAAAATTTCATTGAAAGTACCTTCTGCAACTACTTTACCGCCAAAAGTACCAGCTTCTGGACCAATGTCTATAATATAGTCTGCTTCTTTCATGATGTCTTCATCATGTTCTACAACCACAACTGTGTTGCCTAAATCTCTTAAATCTTTTAAAACCCCAATTAAACGCTCTGTATCTTTTGGGTGTAATCCAATACTAGGTTCATCTAAAATATACATTGAACCTACTAAAGAACTACCTAATGAGGTTGCTAAATTTATACGCTGGCTTTCGCCACCAGAAAGTGTGTTAGAGGTTCTATTTAAGGTTAAATAAGACAAACCAACATTTGTTAAAAATTGCAATCTATTATTAATTTCTGTTAACAAGCGTTTCCCAATTTTTTCTTCGTATTTGTCTAGGGTTAAATTTTTAAAATAAACAGACAATTCATCTAAAGGCATGGTTACCAAATCAGCAATTGTTTTATCGTTTATTTTTACATAATTGGTTTCTTCTCTTAAACGCTTTCCATTACAAGATGTACATTTTGTTTTACCTCTGTAACGCGAAAGCATTACTCTATTCTGAATTTTATAACTTTTTTCCTCTAATGTTTTAAAAAAGTGATGAATTCCGTTAAATGATTTGTTACCATTCCAAACTAATTCTTGTTGTTTCTTTGTTAGTTGAAACCAAGGTTTATGTATAGGAATATCAAATTGATAAGCTACGTCTATTAATGCGTCTTTATAATGAATATACGAAGGTGTTTTAAACGGAAAAATGGCGTCTTCCATAATAGATAAGCCTGTATTTGGTATTACCAAATCTTCATCGATGCCAACTACGTTTCCATAACCTTCACAAGTTGAGCAAGCACCATAAGGATTGTTAAAACTAAAAAAGTGTGTATTGGGTTCTAAAAACAACATGCCATCTAACTCAAATTTATTGCTAAACTCGGTAACTTTTTTTGTTGACAAATTTTCTACAAAACAAGTACCTTTTCCTTCAAAAAAAGCAGTTTGTATCGCATCTCCCAATCTGTTATAAAAATCTTCGTCATTTTTGGTAACAATTCTATCTACAACCAAAAAAAGAGGTTCGTTTTTAAAGTCTTTTTGAGGAAAATTGGCAATTCTATAAACAGTGTCTTTCCATTTTAAACGAGCATACCCTTGTTGTTCTAAAACCTGTAAAACGGTTTTTAAATCTCTATTTTCATCAATAGTAATTGGCGCCAATAATAAAAGTTTTGTGCTTTCTTCAAACTTTTTTACAAAATTAACAACGTTAGAAACGGTATCTTTTTTTACCTCTTTGCCAGAAATAGGAGAGAAGGTTTTACCAATTCTAGCATATAATAATTTTATATAATCGTAAATTTCTGTAGATGTACCCACAGTAGAACGCGGATTTGTAGCATTTACTTTTTGTTCTATAGCAATGGCTGGCGCAATTCCTTTTATATAATCTACTTTGGGTTTGTCTAATTTACCTAAAAATTGCCTTGCATAAGAACTTAGGCTTTCTACATAACGTCTTTGTCCTTCTGCATATAAAGTATCAAAAGCTAAAGAGGATTTACCAGAACCAGAAAGCCCAGTAATTACTACCAATTTATTTCTAGGTATTACTACATCAATATCTTTTAAATTGTGCAGTTTAGCGCCTTTAATTATGATGTTTTCTTTAGGATTTACTTTAGAAAGATCTGTCTTCATGTATCAATAAAATATAAGCTATAAAATTACCAAAAAAATAGCTGTTTTTAGAAGTAGTAAAAATCTTTTTTTGTTAAATATTTGTTTGTATTATAAAAAATACACATATTTGTTACTTATAAACCGCACAAAATTACACGTATATAGCATAAAACTACTTTTTTAATTAATAATTAATAAAAAAATAGAAAGGCCTCTAAGCTTTTCCAAAAGTAGTTATGGTACGTACAAATTCAATTTCTGACAGTAAATTAGTTAACGATTACATTAATGGTAGTGAAGCTTCTTTGGCTGTTTTAATAAATAGACATCAACAAAGACTTTTTAGTTTTATTTACAGTAAAGTACAAGATAAAGTGATTACTGAAGATATTTTTCAGGATACTTTTATAAAAGTAATTAGAACACTAAAAAAAGGTAATTACAATGAAGAAGGTAAATTTTTACCTTGGGTAATGCGTATTGCACACAACCTAGTAATTGATTATTTTAGAAAAAATAACAGAATGCCAAAATTTAAAAATACTGATGAATTTGATATTTTTTCTGTTATAAATGATGGTAATTTAAATGCTGAAAAACAAATTATACAAGAGCAAATTTATCATGATGTAAGAGGTATTATCAACGAGCTGCCAAACGAACAAAAAGAAGTTTTGGTAATGCGCATATATAAAGATATGAGCTTTAAAGAAATAAGTGAAAATACTGGTGTAACTATTAATACAGCATTAGGTAGAATGCGGTATGCTTTAATAAATATGCGTAAATTAATAGAAAAGCATAAAATTATTTTGGTAAACTAACAATAAAGTAAAAAAGGCATCGTTATTGTTTTAGTAACCAACATTTTAAATAACATATATGATGCAACTTTACTCTAAAAAGTCGTCTGATTTACAGATGCAACCCCAAAAAGAAACAATTCAATTTTTGATTAATTTTTCCAAATCATTCCAAGTAGTTAAAACCAAATCAAAAGATTTCATTGAATTGAATTTGAATTAAGAGTAGAAAAAGCTTCAACTAATGTTGAGGCTTTTTTTATTTTATCCTAATCTTAACAGGGTGATTGTAATCTAATCTTTAAAAAAATATTCAAGTATTTTGTAGATTAATTTTTTTAAAATAAAAACTTCTAGCTTCAAATTTCTTACTTCTTGCTCTTGTAATAAGCACCTAAAACAGATTTTCTTCCAATGGTTTTAGTAATAATATCCTTTTCTAAATCCCAACCACGAGCTGTAGAATATTCACGACCATACCAAATAATTTGTAAGTGTAAATCGTTCCATAATTCTCTAGGGAACAATCTTTTTGCATCCTTTTCTGTTTGTGCGACACTTTTTCCGTTACTTAAGTTCCATCTAAACATTAAACGTTGTATATGAGTATCTACAGGAAAAGCGGGCACACCAAAAGCTTGACTCATAACCACACTTGCAGTTTTATGACCCACAGCAGGTAATTCTTCTAAACCTTCAAAAGATTGTGGAACTTCACCATTATATTTTTCTATTAAAATTTTAGACAAACCATAAATACCTTTACTTTTCATTGGAGATAAACCACAAGGTCTAATAATGGTTTTAATTTCTTCTACAGACATTTTAACCATATCAAAAGGATTGTCTGCCTTTGCAAATAATAAAGGTGTAATTTGGTTTACTCGCACATCTGTACATTGTGCAGATAATAAAACTGCAATTAAAAGGGTATAAGGGTCTTTATGGTCTAAAGGAACAGGTATTTCTGGATATAACGTTTGTAAGGTTTCTATTACAAAATCTACTTTTTCTTGCTTGGTCATTCTTTGACTATTTAAGTTGTAAAGTTAAAAAGTTTATAAAGTTTAACGGTTTATTCTCTAAAAAGTTTTTCATTCAGTTTTTACTTTTTAACTTTCCACTTTATTTTTTTAAACAAATCAATATGACAACATTAAAAGTAGGAGATAATGCTCCAAAATTTGAAGCAAAAGATCATGCAGGAAATACAATTAAATTAGAAGATTATACTGGTAAAAAGTTAGTTTTATTCTTTTATCCAAAGGCAAGTACACCTGGTTGTACAGCAGAAGTCTGTAATTTAAGAGATCACTATCAAACTTTTTTAGCCAAAGGATTTGATGTTTTAGGTGTAAGTGCAGATTCAGCAAAAAGACAACAAAATTTTATCAATAAAAATGAACTTCCTTTTCCTCTTTTAGCAGACGAAGACAAAGCTGTTATAGAGTCTTTTGGTGTTTGGGGACCTAAAAAGTTTATGGGTAGAGAGTATGACGGTATCCACAGAACAACCTTTGTTATTGATGAAAATGGAGTAATTGAAGATGTAATTAGCAAAGTAAAAACCAAAGCTCATGCTACGCAAATTATAGATTAAGCTATTTACTTTTTTAAATACTAAAAATAGAGTGTTGTTTTAATATCAACACTCTATTGTATTTTTTTAAATTCTTAAAACTGCATACTAACTTTAAAGTTTAACACTCTACCGGTCATAAAGTTAGGAATCCCAAATTGATTTTTAGAATACACATCTCTAACCCAAGTGTTGGTAATAGCGTTTTGAATGTCAAACATATTAAAAAGCTCTAAACCCGCTGTTAATTCTTTAAATTTAGACATCCATCCATTTTTATATTGTTTGTTTGCATCTGCAAAAACATAAGAAACACCCAAATCTGCTCTTTTATAATCTCTTAATCGCTTTTGAAAACTGTATACATCTGAGTAGGATGGAGCTCCCCCAGGAACACCGGTATTGTAAACTAAATTTAAGTATGCTTTTAAATTGGGTAAATTAGGTACATAATCTTGAAATAAAATTCCGAATTTTAAACGTTGGTCAGAAGGTCTAGAAATATCACCTTTATTATCTATGTTTTCTTCTGTTTTTAAATACCCTAAACTAACCCAACTTTCGCTACCAGGAACAAATTCGCCATTTAACCTGAGATCAAAACCTTGTGCATAGGCAGTTGTAAGGTTGTCTGCTCTATATCGAATTCTAACATTATCTATAGAATAAGCGTTTACATTTGTTACATCTTTATAGTAGAGTTCTGTAGTTAATTTAAAAGGTCTTTCCCATAAATTAAAACTGTAATCCATACCCGCAACTAAGTGTAAAGAACTTTGTGCTTTTACATCTTTATTAATTTTACCATTAAAGTTTTTTAGCTCTCTGTATGAAGGTGGCTGCTTATACCATCCACCAGAAAAACGAAACAACATGTCTTGCTGCCAATTAGGTTTTAAAGCAAACTGTGCTCTAGGACTTAAAATTATTTGGTTACTCGATTTCTGTCCGTTTGCAGAAACTGTCCAATTATGAGCTCTTAAACCAAAGTTGTACCAAACTTCATTATTGCCCATATATAAGCGTTCGTTAAATTGCACAAAACCTGTAAACCTATTTATTACAACATGGTTATCTTCTCTAATATTTTGAAAAGGTGTAATTGGGCCTTCAAAAGGTTCGTAAGGTTGGTTATTGTTTACAAGTTGATTTGGAGGTCTTACAGAAAAGCCTAAAGAATCTATAATTTCCCATTCTCTTATGCGTTCTCTTATGTCTTCATTTTGATACTTTACTCCAAAATCTATCTTTTTTTTATCAACTTTGTAGCTTCCTCTTATTTGCACATTGTTTATCAATGCATCTAAATCATTTCTTGCGTGATTTAATTGAGAGCCAATTCCTTGAGTAAAATCAACTTCACCAAAACTTTCAGAACCGATATTTGTGTCTACTTCTCCTAAATTATAAGATGCTGCAATATCGTAATACTCTTCTTCTTGAGTATTGTAGCTAGAAATAGTTGTTTTAAAACTAAGATTATCATTTACTTTATAATCTGCTGAAACGGCATTAAATAGCGTTAAATAATTGTTTTCTTCTTTACCATCATAAAAAACAATTAACTCTAAAGGATCTGCAACTGTACCAAAACGAGTTTTTCTTGAAAAAGGTTGATAATTATAATTGTTTAAAGAAAAATTACTTAGATAGCTTAAAGAAAAGTTATTTGTAAAATTATAGGTAATAAAAGATTGTAAGTCTGTAAAAGTGGGTCTAAAATTGGTTTCAATCTGTTTACTATTTACAAATAAACTATTGTCTCTGTATCTTGCACCTGTAATAATCTTTAGTTTATTATTTAAAAAACCACCCTCAAAAGTTACACTACCCCCCAACAAACTTGCCTCTAAACTTGTGCTAATTTCTTTTGGTTTTCTATAAGTTATGTCTAAAACAGAAGATAATTTATCACCATATTTTGCTTGAAAACCACCTGCAGAAAAGTTGATGTTTTGTACCATATTTGGATTTATAAAACTTAAACCTTCTTGTTGGCCAGATCTAATTAAAAAAGGTCTGTACACTTCAATTCCATTTACATAGACAAGGTTTTCATCAAAATTACCACCTCTAACATTGTATTGTGTACTTAACTCGTTGTTATTGTTTACACCAGGTAAAGTCATTAAAATATTTTCTACACCCGCATTGGCACCAATAATGGTTTTTGCTTTTAGTGGATCTATATTTAAAATACCTTGTGCTTCTTTTTTTCTGTCTTTAACAATAATTTCTTCTAATTTTTCTGTTTTTAAAATTAACGTTGGAGAAAAGCGAAGGGTAGTTCTGCTTTTTGCAGTAAGGGTGTACTCAAAAGTTCTAAAAGAAATATGACTGAACTTAATGGTAATTTCCTTTTTATAAGGTATTCTAATTGAGTAGTTACCCTTTTTATCGGTTACAGTTCCTGTTTTACCAAACTTAATAGATACATTTTCTATAGGTTGTTTGTTTTTATTTTTAACAGTACCTTTTAAGATGCTTGTTTTTTGAGCAAATGCACAAAGAGGTAAAAAGAAAAGTAGTAAAAATGTTTTTTTCACGTATATAAGTTTATTTCTTAAAGAACGTAATAGAACGCTCTGTAGTATTGCCCACATTATCTGAGACTACAATTTTAAAGATATGTTTGCTACCAACCAATTTTTTATCATTAAAATTATAGGTTAATACGCCTTTTTTATGGTTAAACTCCATTAAAACCCACTTACCATCTAAAGTTGCTCTCCAATTATGTATGCCAGAACCAATATCTGTTATTTTAACTTTTAGCGTTTTTAAACTAGAAATCCACTGTTTGTCTTTAAAATAAAGAAATTTAATATTTGGTTTTATCTTGTCTGATTTTAAAGTATAGTTCCCTAAAGTTTTTGTTGTTGTATAAAAAATACTATCTCTTTTTCGAGTGTTTTGGTATATTGGGTATTTTGGATAATCTACATTTGCAATATACATTTGTTCTTTTTGGGCTTCTGTATATTTAGAAACGTTAAAGGTTAGTGTATATGTTCTATCTATAGGAATAGTAGGATTGTGTATTTTTGCTATTCCTTTTTCGACTTCAAAATCTATGTATACATCTTCATAAAATGTATTTTTTGGAAAAGCAATAGTTACATTATTTTTAGTGAATTTTTGAAATTTTTTAGCAACAATTTTATACCCAGTAGTATCTAGCTGTTTTTGAAAAAGAGTATTGATTTCTTTACCAACAATAGGTATTTTAATAGTACTTTTATTTCCATTAAAGTCTTTTGCAATTATTTCTACATTATAGTTTAAACCTTCTATAATATTAATTTTTCCATTATTTAATAAATCTTTATAAATCGATAATTTATTAGCTTCTGTCTTGTAGGTTCTTTGAACTTTACTTCTGTATTTTTTGTAATATTCGTAGTCAATTAGTAGGTTTAAATACTTACTTTCAGCAAAAGAAAATGTAGCAACATCATGGTAGTAATATTTTTTGCCATTAACCAACATTTCTAAACTGTAAATTCCGTTTCTATTTGGTGCTCTATTTAACTTATCAAAAGCATTTACACCAAAACCAATAATACCACTTGCAGAAATTCTATCTGCTTTGTAAATACCTTTACCTATATATTTTATAGGAACTTTAAAGCTATTGTGTTGTTTGTTTATTCTGGCATTATAGCCTAAAGGATATACATGTAAAGCGTTAAAAGTTGGCGCTTTTGTGTCTGGAGTAGTAATGCCAAAATGCATCGGATTTATAACATGTTCTGTTTTGGTATCTCTAATTTCAAAATGCAAATGAGGCCCACTAGAACCACCAGTATCACCAGAAAAAGCAATTACCTGTCCTTTTTTTACTTTAAATTGATTTTTTTTCGGAAAAATATTTCCTGTTTGGTAATTCTTTTTTTTGTATTGAATATTTTTTACATAACGTTCTATTGAATCTGCAAATTTTTTAAGATGACCATAAACAGAAGTATATCCATTCGAGTGAGTAATATAAATTGCTTTCCCATAGCCATATTGTTGCACTTTTATTCTAGAAACGTAACCATCTGCAACTGCAAACACGTTTAAACCTTGTTTACCTTGTGTTTTAATATCTATACCCGCGTGAAAATGATTGCTACGCAACTCACCAAAAGTAGCAGAAAGTACAATGGGGATGTCTAATGGATTTATATAAGAATCTTTTGGATATTTCTTCTGAGAATAGCATAAAAAAAAGAATAAAAAAGAAAGTGTAAAAAGAATTTTTTTCAAATGACAAAATTTTATGTAAAAGTACTAAAAATACTTACTTTTATAAAAGTTTAGTAATCAGTATATTATTAAAATATCAATTAAACCTTGTAAAATTTAAAACAGAATGTTAACTTTGTAGATATAG
The DNA here is from genome assembly GCF_057219325.1 of Polaribacter sp. YIW18. Taxonomy (NCBI): domain Bacteria; kingdom Pseudomonadati; phylum Bacteroidota; class Flavobacteriia; order Flavobacteriales; family Flavobacteriaceae; genus Polaribacter; species Polaribacter sp. YIW18. Next base: position 205,007 of record NZ_JBXVVE010000004.1, read on the forward strand.
TTTTATGCTAGTATTTTATGAGTAATACCTTGGATGCAATTCATTTACTGCAAGATAAGTTAGAAAGTTTATTTTTTAATTACGAGTTTCTTAAGAAAGAAAATGATATTTTGCTAAAAAGTACCATAGTATTACAACAAAAATTAGTAGAAAAAGAGCAAGCTTTAGAAATTCAAAAAAAAGAATATGATTTATTAAAAATTGCTAAAACTATAGAAGGCAGTAGTGATAATACAAGAGATACAAAACTCAAAATAAATACATTAATCAAAGAAATAGATAAGTGTATTTTTCAGTTACAAGAATAACGTTCTTTTAAATAGTGGATAAATTAAAAATTAACATAGTAATTGCTGGTAGAACTTACCCCTTAAGCGTTAAAAATACCCAAGAAGAAGAAGGTATGCGTAAAGCTGCAAGTGCTATAAATAAGTTAATTTCTAGATACGAGCAAAATTATGCAGTTAGCGATAAACAAGACGTTTTAGCAATGTGTGCATTGCAGTTTGCCTCTAAATTAGAAATATCATCACTAGAAAAAAGTTCTGAAAATACTGAAGCAATAAAAAAAATAAAAGAGTTAACCAATTTGGTAAATACTCATTTAAAATAAGTTCTTTAAAATACATTAACAACACACTGCCTACGTTAGTAATTTGTTTGATAAACTCAACAAATACCTATTATGAAGGATGAGTCTTAGTTGCTAAAGCATGCCACTAGAATTGAACTTGTTTCATTTCTTTGGTGGACCCTTGATCAGCTAGTTAGTCCTAAACTTGTCATAATGGAGTTTATAAAAACCACACTATCGTAGGCTTTTTTTATATATTAAATTTAAATTATGGATGGAATGTTACTTCCCACTATTGTGGGAATCATAGGAGTTTTAGTTGGTTTTATAATTGCTAAATCTCTAGAAAAAGCAAAGGAAAAAAAGCTGTTAAATACAACTAAAAAAGAAGCTACTTCAATTATAAAAGAAGCAAAAATAGATGCAGAATCTATTAAAAAAGAAAAAATATTACAAGCAAAAGAAAAATTTATTGAGCTTAAATCAGAACACGAAAAAGTAATTTTAGCTAGAGAAAAAAAGATTTCTGATGTAGAAAAAAGAATACGAGATAGAGAATCTCAAGTAGCATCTGAAGTAGATAAAAATAAGAAATTAAATAAATCTATAGAGCAAAAACAAAAAGACTACGACTTTAAATTAGACTTTTTAGAAAAGAAAGAAAACGAGTTAGAAAAAATGCACAAAAGGCATGTAGACATGTTAGAACAAATTTCTGGCTTATCTGCTGACGAAGCTAAAAAAGAATTGGTTTCTTCATTAAAAGACGAGGCTAAAACAGAGGCCATGGCTTTTATACAGACTTCTATAGAAGAAGCTAAATTAACAGCCGAACAAGAAGCAAGAAAAGTTGTTTTAGGAACTATACAAAGAGTAGGAGTAGAACAAGCTGTAGAAAACTGTGTTTCTGTTTTTAACCTAGAATCTGATGATGTAAAAGGGAGAATAATTGGTAGAGAAGGTAGAAATATTAGGGCCTTAGAATCAGCTACTGGTGTAGAAATTATTGTAGATGATACTCCAGAGGCTATTATTTTATCTTGTTTTGACCCTGTGAGAAGAGAAATTGCACGCTTAGCAATGCACAAATTAGTAACAGATGGTAGAATACACCCTGCAAGAATTGAAGAAGTAGTTCAAAAAACTGAAAAACAAATTACCCAAGAAATTATAGAAGTTGGTAAAAGAACAGTAATAGATTTAGGGATACATGGTTTGCACCCAGAGTTGGTAAAAGCTGTGGGTAGAATGAAATATAGATCTTCTTACGGACAAAACTTATTACAACACTCGCGTGAGGTTGCAAATTTATGTGGAATTATGGCAGCAGAAATGGGGTTAAATTCTAAGGTAGCAAAACGTGCTGGTTTATTACACGATATTGGTAAAGTGCCAGATGCAGAAAGCGAATTACCACACGCATTATTAGGTATGCAATGGGCAGAAAAATATGGTGAAAAACCAGATGTTTGTAATGCCATTGGAGCTCACCATGATGAAATTGAAATGAAAAGTTTAATCTCGCCAATTGTACAAGTTTGTGATGCCATTTCAGGTGCAAGACCAGGTGCAAGACGTCAAGTTTTAGATTCTTACATACAACGTTTAAAAGATTTAGAAGATATTGCTTTTGGTTTTACAGGTGTGCAAAAAGCTTATGCCATACAGGCAGGACGTGAATTACGTGTAATGGTAGAAAGTACCAAAGTAAACGACACCAAAGCCTCTGAATTATCTTTTAATATTTCTCAGAAAATACAAAATGATATGACCTATCCAGGACAGGTAAAAGTTACTGTAATTAGAGAAACTAGAGCCGTAAATGTTGCTAGATAATAAAAAAAACAAATATTTTTAGATATAATTAAATTCCTGTTTTTCTAGCAGGAATTTTTATTTTCTAGGATGAAAACATTCTACAACTTGCTTTAAATAAGTTTTGTCTAAATGAACATAAACCTCTGTTGTGGTAATACTTTCATGACCAAGCATTTGTTGGATGGCTCTTAAATCGGCTCCATTTTGTAGTAAATGTGTTGCAAAAGAATGTCTTAAAGTATGTGGACTTATTTTTTTTTGAAGATTTATTTTTTGTGATAAATCTTTTAAAATCATAAAAATCATTTGTCGCGTTAAACCTTTACCGCGTCTATTTAAAAATAAAGTATCCTCAAAACCTTTAATAGCTTGTATTTGGTTTCTAATAGTGTTTCTATATAAATTTACAAATTTTATGGCTTCATTATGTATAGGAACGTAACGTTCTTTGTTCCCTTTTCCTAAAACACGTATAAAACCTTCCTCAAAAAACAAGTCTGATATTTGAAGAGAAATTAACTCGCTAACACGTAAACCACAACTATACATTATTTCTAAAATAGTTCTGTTTCTTTCTCCTTGTGGATGACTTAAATCGATGGCTGCAATTAAATTATCAATTTCTATAGGCGATAGTGTATCAGGCAATTTTCTTCCTATTTTTGGTGTTTCTAGTAAATCTGTAGGATTGTTATCTCTATAATCTTCAAACACCAAATAATCAAAAAAACTTCGAATACCAGAAATAATTCTAGCCTGACTTCTAGGGTTAACAAATTTGGCAGTTTCGTAAACAAACTGTTTTACAACATCACTATTAATAGAAATAGGAGACATGTTTATTTCTTTTTCATGTAAAAAAAAATATAACTTTTCTAAATCTCTAGAATAACTATCAATAGTATTTTTTGATAGGCCTCTTTCGATCTGCATATACATTTGGTAGTCTTTAATTGCATTGTGCCAGTTCATGAAATTAAAGATAAAAAAATATTAAATAGTAACGAGTATATTCAGAATAAAAATTATATTTGATTAAACTAAAAAAAAAAATTATTATTTATTACTGTATTAGCAATTTTAGGATTAGGAAAAGTAAATGCTCAAGAAGCTGCTTTTGGTGTAACTGGTGGGTTTCACAATTTTACAATTAGTCTGTCGTAAGATAATGCATCAGCATCAGAAAGTTACGCAGGATTTTTTATAGGTGTTTTTGCAGATTTTATCATTTCTTATAAATTTAGTATTCAACCAGAATTACAATATGCAGCAGTCACTGTAGAGAATGAGACTTTAGATGAGTTAATTATTCCGATTGCAGTTAAATATTATGTAGCAGAAAAATTTTATTTACAAGCAGGACCTCAGTTCGATTATGTTATGGAAGAAGACTCAGAAGGTATAAATAAATTTGGTGTTGGTTTTCTTATTGGTGCAGGTTTTGACTTTACCGATAAACTATTTGCTACAACAAGGTACTCTTTTGGGTTAACTAATAGAGTTGAAGGTACTCCCTCTGGTTTATCTTCTAGATTTAATACTTTTCAAATTGGCTTAGGTTATAGATTTTAAAGAAAAATAATAAGTTCTCAAAAAGGAAGTCTTTAAGGCTTCCTTTTTTTATTTAAAAAATGTATTTTTACTTTATGAAATTAATTATTATAAACGGACCCAATTTAAATCTTTTAGGTAAAAGAGAACCAGAAATTTATGGTTCCAAAACTTTTGAAGACTATTTTAGAGATTTAAAACTACAATTTAACAAGGTAGAATTGTCTTATTTTCAATCTAATATAGAAGGAGAAATTATAGATAAATTACACGAAGTAGGTTTTAATTATGATGGTATTATTTTAAATGCGGCAGCCTATACACATACATCTGTAGGTATTGGTGATGCAATAAAAGGTATAGAAGTACCCGTTGTAGAAGTACATATTTCTAACATACACGCTCGTGAAGATTTTAGGCAACACAGTTACATATCACCTAATGCTAAAGGTGTTTTATTTGGTTTTGGCTTAAAAGGTTATAACTTAGCAATTCAAAGTTTTCTTTAGTATCAAAATTTATAACTTTATTATTAACTTTAGCAAACAAAAAATAGCCGCGAGCTATTTTTAATTGCTTAACACTTTTTTATCAATTAGATTCTATAAAAAATAGACAACCCTTTTACATTTGGATGTAATTTGTGCTTTAGTTAATAAAGAAAAAATACTTTCTTAGGTTTTAAAATTTTTATAAAAAAAATTACTAAAGTTTTATTTTTTTGAGTTTAATAAAAATTGATAAAGAAACATATACCTCACAAAAAACAAGAATATCAAAGGGATTATAGCTATTGGAAAAACCTGAATTTTAAAAATCCACAATACAATAGTTAGTAATAAAAACACTAAAAGAATTCCTATATATTTTTGAAACCATGTTTTTGAGATTTTTTTAGACAATTTAAAAGCCAAAATTAAGTTTGGTAAAAATGCCCACAAAATATTAAAATTATTAGGGGCAGTTTTGTGTGATGAAAATACCCACAAGTACACCAAAATTAAACCAACAAAGCCAGTGGTAAAAAACACTAAAAAATCTGCTATCTTAGTTCTTTTTTTGTTTTTAAAGTCTTTATAAGTTATAAAGACTCCAATAAAAGCAATAAGTGTAAATAGTATAATTGGACTAAATAGGTTAAATTTAGAGTTACTTTTCTCTTTAAAATTTAACAATACATCTTCTCTTAATACAAGTTGCTTGTTTTTGTCATTATTAGTTTTTACAGTTGCATTTTTAAAAATCGAATACACATAATCTGGCAAATACATATATGCTTCTGATTTTCTTTTTTCATCTAAAATAATACCTGCAATTAAATTGATGCCTAAATTTCCCCAAGAATTAAAGTAAAGTTCTTGGTTCATTAAATTTCTTAAAGATTTATAATCCCCTATATCTTTATTTTTAAACTGGACGTCATTTTTAAAAACGTATTTGGTAATATCTCTAAGTTTTGTGGCACAATTATTAAAAAAAGGATCATATAAATAAGTTGCATTTTCTTTTAAGGCATTGGTTTCTAAATAGTTAAAATAAGCTTGTTTTTGTTGTTGATTTAAATTTAAAACTTGCTGTTTTACCCAACGTTTTTCCTTTTTGTAAGTATTTAAAAAATATTTAAAATCGTATTTTGCGAGTAAATAATACATTTTACCTTGCGCAAAATTGGTGTAAAAATTAGGAGCATTAAAATCGAAAATACCATAATTATAAATAATATCTAAATTTAAAACGGGGTCTTTAATTCTGATAGCAGAGTGTCCAAATTTTTCATATAATTCATCTCCTGGACCAGCTGTAATAATAGAAATTTCTGAATATACAGAAAGGTTTACTTGTGCTTTTTGTAATTGAATTACGAAAAATATAAATAGCAGTGATAAGAAAATATTTTTTTTCATAAAAAACTAAGGTCTAAGAAATAGAAAATCGAAAGTAATAGAAAAAATATTAGAATATAACGCATTACCAACACTACCAATGTTTGTAAGTGCATAATCTACTTGTATGCCTTTATAGTTAAAACCAACTCCAAAATTGGGTTGTAATGATAGTGATTTTGTATTGTCAAACTGTGTAATGTATTGAAAATTACCAACTCCAGCTCTTAAATAAACCAATTGGTCATAATCTACTTGAAACCCAACAGCTGGATTGATACTTGCTACATCTGAAGAAATGATATCATTTGTTTTTGCAAATCTTACATTAACATCTACTTCTGTTAATAGGTTAAAAAAGCGTCCAATTCTAAAATCTTTGGCAACACCTACTTGTAATTTTGGCTTTGTAATTTCTGTGGTTTCTGGTAATTCTTGATTTTGCCCAGGGATGGCGTTTTTTATTTTATCAAATTCAGTTTCATTAATTGCCCAACTATTAAAAGTAGTTGTAATATCTCTAGCCATGATGCCAAATTTCCAATTATTTCTTTCAAATTGAAAACCAGCATCAAAACCAAAACCCCAAGAGGAAGCAAAATTACCAATGGTTCTTCTTACAATTTTAGCATTTACTCCAAATTTTACATCTTTAAAAATTAAATTTCTAGCATAAGCAAAATTAAAGGCATAATCTGCAGCCGAAAAAAGACTAATTCTATTAAAATCTATATTTCCTTCACTATCAATTAATTCTGTTGTATTTAAAATATCATCTACCCCAAAACGAATTATAGAAATACCCACAGCACTTTCTTTGTCTATTGGCATTGCAAAAGCAGCGTGATTATAGTTAGCAATACCTGCAAAATAAGAGGCATGCATTAAAGAACCTTGATAATCTTCTATACCCACCAATCCTGCAGGATTCCAATAAATAGCATTTACATTGTTGGTGGTTGCTACTACAGTTTTACTCATTCCTAAGGCAGCTGCATCTACACCAATATTTAAAAACTCGTTGGAATAACTCCTAAATACTTGCGCATTTAGTAAGTAACTTGTAAATAAAAAAGTAAGTATGAATTTAATTTTCAAGTGTCTATTTTTCTTTAACAAATATCTAAAATACTTATAAAATAACAGATGTTTTTACAAGTTATTGTTTAATGGATTTTAATTTTGATATTTTCTTCTATAAACCTTGCAATTCTTTTTTCTAACCAAGTATTTTCATAAGGTTTAAAAGAACTCATAAAGCCTACATGACCACCAAAATTAGGTATTTCTAAAAAGAAATAGTTAGATTGTATTGCCTCTTTTCTAGGATAACACTCTGCTGATAAAAAAGTATCATCTTTGGCGTTTATTAGTATTGTAGGTCTGTCTATTTTAGAAATATAAGGTTTAGAACTTGCTTTTTTCCAATAATCGTCTGGGCTTTTAAATCCAAAAACGGGCACCGTATATAAATATTCTAAATGTTTAAATTTTGTAGCTTTAAAAAGTTTGTCTTTGTCTAAATTAAATTCTGGAAACTTATATGCTTTTTCTAAAACCTTGTTTTTCATCGTTTTAAAAAACATTTCTACATACAATTTATTTTTTAATTTTTCCATTTCTACTTCTGCAGTAGCAATATCGATAGGTACAGAAACAGCAATAGCTCCTTTAATTTTATCAGATAATTTCTTTTGATATTCACCCATATATTTTAGAGTTAAATTTCCTCCTAAGCTAAAACCTATCAAAATTAAATTTTTATAATCATATGAATTTAAAAGGTGATTCACTATAAAGTCAACATCCTCAGTTTTACCACTATGGTAGGTTGCTAATAACAAATTATCTTCTCCACTACAACTTCTTAAATTAAAACAAACAGTATCTAACCCTTTGTTATTTAAAAAGTTAGAGGTAGATACCATATATTTAGATTCTGAACTTCCTTCTAAGCCATGTATTAACAAAACCAAGGTTTCTGAACCTACCAAAGAAAAATCTAAATCTATAAAATCCTCATCCCAAGTGGTAACTCTTTTTCTAAGATAATTACAGGTATCCTTCATAAAAAGTGGCCTATACATAGTATTAAAATGACCATTTTTAAAAGGTAAAGTAGGAGAGAAGTCAGATTTTAAAATTGGCATAGCAGTAAATTAATCCTATTTTTTAAAAATACATAAAAAAAGACAATATTAGAAAACAACCCAATTTCTATTTCTTATTTTAGCTTTTTATTCCAATTTATTATGAAAAAACATATTCCTAATTTATTAACACTTGGTAATCTTTTTTGCGGAATGATTGCCACAATTTTTGCAGTACATGGAGTTTTTGAAATTGCAGCACTTTTTGTTGTATTGGGTATCTTTTTTGATTTTTTTGATGGATTTTTAGCGCGTTTACTAAATGTTTCTGGAGATTTAGGAACACAATTAGATTCATTGGCAGACATGGTTACAAGTGGTGTTGTACCGGGTATTATTATGTTTAGTTTGTTATCTCCAAACGATTATTTTGGGTCAAGTTTTGAAGAAACTGAAAAGATGATTTGGAGTGGAGTAAAAATAGCTCCTATTCAATTTTTAGGTTTACTTCTAACTTTAGGTGCTTGTTACAGGTTGGCAAAATTTAACATAGACAATAGACAAACCGATTCATTTATAGGTTTGCCAACACCGGCTATGAGTTTGTTTGTAATTTCTTTACCTTTAATTCAACAATTTTCAGATATTGAATTTATACAAGATTTAATTTCTAACAACTACTTTTTAATTGCAATTACCCTAATTTTAACGTATTTAATGAATGCTGAATTGCCTTTGTTTTCATTAAAATTTAAAGAATATTCAGTTAAAAATAATTTGCTAAAATATTTATTTTTATTGGTTTCATTAGGAATGATTATCTTCTTACAATACCTTTCAATCCCATTAATTATAACGCTTTATGTAATTTTATCAGTATTTTATAAGGATGGAAAAAAAACAACAGTTTAAATCGATAAGACCTTTTATTGGTACTAAAGACTTTGAGAAATCTAGAGCTTTCTATACAGAATTAGGATTTTTAGAATTGGTTTTATCAGAAAACATGTCTGTTTTTAAGGTTGATGAAAAGTTGAGTTTTTATTTACAAAAAGCCTATGTAAAAGATTGGGTAGATAATACAATGCTATTTTTAGAAGTAGAAAATGTTGAAGCGTATTTAGCAATTTTAAAAGCTAAAAAACTTACAGAAAAGTTTAAAAAAGTAAAGCTTTCAAAAATTGTAAATAACGATTGGGGTAAAGAGTTTTTTTTGCACGATCCCTCTGGAATTCTATGGCATATAGGTTGTTTCTATTGAAAAGTCTTCTTCTTTTTCAACTCAAAATCTTTACCTAAATATACTTTACGTACCATTTCATCTGCAGCTAATTCCTCTGGTGTACCTTCTTTTAAAATACTACCATTATACATTAAGTATGTTTTATCTGTAATCGCTAAAGTAGCTTGCACATCATGATCTGTAATTAAAATACCAATATTTTTATTCTTTAATTGAGCAACAATACTTTGTATATCTTCTACAGCAATTGGGTCTACACCTGCAAAGGGTTCATCTAATAGAATAAAGTTGGGGTCAGAAGCCAAACAACGTGCAATTTCTGTTCTTCTTCTTTCTCCACCAGATAATAAATCGCCTCTGTTTTTTCTTACGTGGCCAATATTAAATTCTTCTATTAAAGATTCTAATTTTATTTTTTGTTCTTTTTTAGAACGTCCTGTAAATTGTAAAACAGACATAATATTATCTTCTACAGATAGTTTTCTAAATACAGAGGCTTCTTGTGCCAAATAACCAATACCTTTTTGTGCACGTTTGTACATGGCATCTTGTGTTATTTCTTCATCATTTAAAAAAATAGTGCCAGCATTGGGCTTAATCATACCAACAATCATGTAAAAAGAAGTTGTTTTTCCAGCACCATTTGGTCCTAACAATCCAATAATTTCTCCTTGCTGTACTTCTAAAGAAATGCCTTTTACAACTTTTCTACTTCCATAAATCTTCTGAATGTTGTCTGCTTTTAAAATCATTTGTTAAATAGGTGTAATTGTATAACTATTGAAACGTTTAATTGTTGTTTTTGTAAAAGTAATAAAGAATATTGATAGGAAATCTTAAAGCACTCACAAACGTTTAGACATTTATATGATGAAACCATTCATTAATTAAGCTTCTTTAGTTTCAAGAAACTCCCAATATTCTACAGCTCTTCTTAAGTGAGGTATAACAATAGTGCCCCCCACTAAATTAGCAATAGACATAGTTTCCATCATTTCTTCTGTAGTTACCCCATTTTTTTTAGCTGCTTCTAGGTGATATTGTACACAATCATCACACCTTAAAACTGCTGAAGCTACTAGGCCTAAAAGTTCTTTTGTTTTAACTGGTAAATGTCCTTCTTTAAAGGCATTTGTATCCAAATTAAATATTCTTTTGATAACTTTATTATCTGACGCTAGAATTTTATCATTCATTTTAGAACGATAATCATTAAACTCTTGGACTTTTTTGTGCATTTTTTTGCTGTTTTTTAATGACCATTTTAGAGACTTTAATACTTACTTCGTATAAAATAAGTATTGGAATTGCTACAATTACTTGGCTAGCAATATCTGGAGGCGTAATAATTGCTGCTAAAATTAACACAACAACCAAAGCATGTTTTCTGTATTTTTTTAAAAATTCTGGGGTTACCAAACCAATTTTAGTTAAAAAATAAACCAAAACAGGTAATTCAAACAACACAGAAACGCCTAGTAACATGTTGGTTACTAATCCTATGTGAGAGTCCATAGTAAAATTATTCTGTATTAAATCTGTAATTTGGTAATTGTATAAAAAATGAATAGATATAGGCGCAATTACATAAAAACTAAAAGCGATTCCAATAAAAAATAAAAATGAGGCTATAAAAATAAAACCTCTTGAGTTTTTAATTTCTTTATCAGTTAAACCAGGAGAAATAAAACGCCAAATTTCCCACAACAAATAAGGAAAAGAGAGTACAATACCTAAAATTAATGAAGACCAAATAGAGTTCATTAACTGTTGTGTAGGTTTTAAACTGATTAAATTGTCTTTAAAAGTAACATCGCAAAAGGTACTATCTATACCCAGCATATTAAAAAAATCGCAAAAAAGTTGGTAGGTAATAAAATCTGGTTTTCTGTGTGCTAATAAAAAGTGTTCGTATACTTCTTTTTGAAAAACAAATAATACAATAGCTATAATAAATATAGCTGATGCACTTCTAACCAAATGCCATCTTAATTCTTCTAAATGTCCTAAAAAAGACATTTCTTTTTGTGCTTTTGCCATTAGAAAATACCTTCTTTTATTAAATCATGTAAATGTACAACACCTACATAGTTATTATAATCATCTACAACTAATATTTGTGTTATATTATTATTTTCTAGCTTTTCTAAAGCTTCAACAGCCATAGCATCTTTATGGATAGTTTTTGGGCTTTTACCCATAATATTTTCTGCCAATAAATTATTAATATCTGTTGTTTTACTTAGCATTCTTCTTATATCACCATCTGTAATAATACCCACAAGTGTATTATTTTCTAAAACAGCAGTTACTCCAAGACGTTTTTCAGAAATCTCTACAATTACCTTAATAACAGAGTTTTTTATATCTACTTGTGGTTTTTCGTTGTTTTTAATAAGATCAGAAACCCTTAAATATAGTCGTTTACCTAGTGCACCACCTGGATGATATTTTGCAAAATCTTTACTAGAAAATCCTCTTAAATCTTGCAAACAAACAGCCAAAGCATCGCCCATAACTAATTGAGCAGTGGTACTAGTTGTTGGCGCTAAATTATTAGGGCAAGCTTCTTTTTCTACAAAAGTATTTAAGGTAAAATTTGCATTTTTACCTAAAAAGGAGTCAATATTTCCAGTAATGGCAATAATTTTATTTCCGTAGTTCTTAATTAGTGGTACCAAAACTTTAATTTCTGGGGTGTTTCCACTTTTTGATAAACAAATGACCACATCATTTTGCTGAACATTTCCTAAATCCCCATGAATGGCATCTGCAGCATGCATAAAAATAGCAGGTGTACCAGTAGAATTTAACGTTGCTACTATTTTTGTAGCAATATTAGCGCTTTTTCCAATTCCTGTAACAATTACTCTACCATTTGAATTTAAAATGTAGTTTACAGCATTCTCAAAATTACTATCTAATAAATTTTTCAAATTTGCAATTGCATTACTTTCTAGTAATATTGTTTCTTTTGCAGTTTGTAAAATTGGTTTCGAATTTTTCAATGGATTTGTATTTTATCAGAATAAAAAAAAGTTATATCTTTAGATTAAGAAACGAGCAAATTTACTATAAAAAATAGTTACAACAAATAATAAAGAAAGTTTGTACATTGTTTTTAATTTAAAACGAATATTAAATAAATGGATTTACATAGTCCTTTAAAAAAGTTCTTCGGATTTAACAAATTCAAAGGCTTACAGGAGCAAGTTGTTAAAAGTATTGTATCGGGTAATAATACCTTTGTTATTATGCCAACAGGTGGTGGTAAATCTCTCTGTTACCAATTGCCAGCTTTAATGCAAGAAGGTACAGCAATTGTGGTTTCACCATTAATTGCTTTAATGAAAAATCAGGTTGATGCTATTAGAGGAATCTCTGAACATAATGGGGTTGCTCATGTTTTAAACTCCTCTTTAAACAAATCTGAAGTTGCGCAAGTAAAAGAAGATATTGCAAACGGCATTACAAAGCTTTTATACGTAGCACCAGAATCTTTAATAAAAGAAGAATATGTTACGTTTTTAAGATCTCAAAAAATTTCTTTTGTAGCTATTGATGAAGCCCACTGTATTTCTGAATGGGGTCATGATTTTAGACCAGAATACAGAAATTTAAAACATATTATAAAAGCAATAGATAACGTTCCTGTAATTTGTTTAACAGCTACTGCTACAGAAAAAGTACAAGAAGATATTTTAAAAACGTTAGGAATTACAGAAGCAAATAGATTTAAAGCTTCTTTTAACAGACCTAACTTATTTTATGAAGTAAGACCAAAGACCAAAGAAGTAGAAAAAGACATTATTAGGTTTATAAAACAAAGACAAGGAAAATCTGGTATTATTTATTGTTTAAGTAGAAAAAAAGTAGAAGAAATTGCTCAAATATTACAGGTAAATGAAATTAATGCTGTGCCTTATCATGCAGGGTTAGATGCTAAAACACGGATAAAACACCAAGACATGTTTTTAATGGAAAATTGTGATGTTGTAGTTGCTACCATTGCTTTTGGTATGGGAATAGATAAGCCTGATGTGCGTTATGTAATACATCACGATATCCCAAAAAGTTTAGAAAGCTATTATCAAGAAACAGGTAGAGCAGGACGCGATGATGGAGAAGGGTATTGTTTGGCATTTTATGCTTATAAAGATATAGAAAAGCTAGAAAAATTTATGGCAAGCAAGCCAGTTGCAGAACAAGAAATAGGTCATGCGTTGTTGCAAGAAGTGGTAGGTTATGCAGAAACCTCTATGAACAGACGCAAATATTTATTGCATTATTTTGGAGAGGAGTTTGATGAAGTAAAAGGAAAAGGTGCAGATATGGATGACAATTCTAGAAATCCGAAGAAAAAGCATGAAGCTAAAGAGGATGTTGCAAAACTTTTATCTGTTATTAAAAACACATTGCAAAAATATAAATCTAAAGAGATAGTAAATACGTTGGTTGGTAAAGAAAATGCTTTATTAACTTCTCATAAAACGCATTTACAGCCTTTTTTTGGTATTGGTAAAGATAAAAAAGCCTCTTACTGGATGGCTTTAATTAGACAAGTTTTAGTAGTAAATTATATTAAAAAAGAAATTGAGCAATATGGTGTTATTAAATTAACAAAAAAAGGGACGCATTTTTTAGAGCAACCGACTTCTTTTTTAATGACTGAAGACCATTCTTATTCTGCTGAAAATGACAATACAATTATTACCAATGCAAAATCTGCTGGTGGAACTGCTGATGATAAATTGATAAAACTTTTAAAAGATTTACGCAAAAAAGTAGCTACCAAATTAGGTGTACCACCTTTTGCCGTTTTTCAAGATCCATCGATAGATGATATGGCTTTAAAATACCCAATTACTTTAGAAGAATTATCTAAAGTACATGGTGTTGGAGAAGGTAAAGCAAGAAAATTTGGTAAAGATTTTATAAAATTAATTGCACAATATGTAGAGGATAATGATGTACTAAGACCAGATGATTTAATTGTAAAAAGTACCGGTACAAATTCAGGGTTAAAGCTATTTATTATTCAAAATACTGACAAAAAACTTCCCTTAGATGACATGGCAAAGTCCAAAGGGTTAGAAATGGAAGAATTGATAAAAGCAATGGAAGCTATAATTTTTTCTGGAACCAAGTTAGACATCAATTATGCATTAGATGATTTATTAGATGAAGATCAGCAAGAAGAAATCTATGACTATTTTATGGAAGCAGAATCTGATAAAATACAAGAAGCTTTAGACGAGTTTGATGGTGATTATGATGAGGAAGAACTTAGGTTAATGCGTATTAAATTTATTAATGAAGTTGCGAATTAAAACAGATACCTTTTATCAATTTTATATTTAATAAGCATTTTTCTACAAGGTAAGTTTTGTTTTAAAGTCTTATTTTTTCTTTAAGTATTTGTTGTTTTTATTTTTTTCAAATATTCATTAATATGTCAAAAAAACATAAATCTATTAACAAATAGGCATGTCACTTTCAATAAAAATTTGCAAAAATCTATAATGTAAAAATGGTTAACATTATTCCCAATAAAATTGCCATAAATTTGTGTAAATTAAATTTATGATTTTCTGTAGTTTCAAAGAGAATAATTGTAGAAATATGTAAGAAAACACCAATAATTATAGCTGTAATTTCAGTGTAATACGTTTTGAAAAAGTCAATTTTATCACCAAATAAAACCCCTAAAGGACTCATGAATGCAAACACTATCAAAAAACTAAAAATTATCTTTTTAGAATAATTAGTGTGAATTAAAAAAGTAGTTAACACAATTGCAATAGGTATTTTATGCACTACAATGGCCCACAATAAATTACTATCTGCATTGTGTATTGGCAAACCTTCAGAAAATGCATGTATACATAAACTAAAAAACAATAACGTTGGGAATTGTTTGCTATCAGAATGCATATGAATATGGCCATGTTCTGCACCTTTAGAAAAAGATTCTAAAACAGACTGTAAAATTATACCAGCAAGAATAAAAACACCAATAATTTTGCCATCAGCACTTGTTGTATAAACATCTGGTAATAAATGTAAAATGGTTACAGAGAGTAAGTAAGCACCGCTAAAAGCTAGTAGTAAACGAACAATTTTGTTACTTGGTTTTATTAAAAATACTAGTAAAGCCCCAAAAAAAACTGCAGTTATTAAAAATATATAACTCATTTTGCCACTATAATTAATCGATTAGAATTTTTAGCATCAAACTTATTTAATTGATAATTGCCAAAAACATGTGTTATTTTAAAACCTATTTTATCTAAAAAAGTGGTCATTTTTTCTAAATCTAAATATTTTACACGTTCTGTAAAATGATGATTTTTTCCATCTGCAAAAAATGAAATATGTTTTAAAATAAATCCCTCTTTTATTTCTCTTTTAATGTAAAAAGTAATGTTATCTACAATTTTAGTTTCTTGGGCAACCAAATTGTTTTTTACAAAAGTTGCATTTAAAAAATCAAACACAAAAAGACCATTTTTTGTTAAACCGTTTTTAATGTTTTGTAAGGTTAAAATATCCTCTGCATCATCTTTAAAATAACCAAAACTGGTAAACAAATTAAAAACAGCATCATACCTGTTATTAAAAGGTTTACGCATGTCATGTAATTTGAATTTTAAAAGGTCATTTTCAAACCTTTTAGCTGCTTTTATACTGTTTTCAGATAAATCTCCACCCGTAACTTTATAGCCTAAAGAATTTAAAAAAACAGAATGACGCCCTTTACCACATGGTAAATCTAGAATATGAGTACTTTTTGGTAACTCTAAAAAAGAGGTAATGTTACGCATAAATAGCTGTGCATCATCATCATTTCTATCTTTATATAATATGTGGTAGTAAGGTGTATTAAACCAATCTACAAACCAATCTGTTGTTTTCATACTTAAAATAATTTGTAAATGTAACTAAATCTTACTTGCTAAAAAATCAAATTTAGAATTTCTAATAATTCCTATTTAGAAAGTGTATTTTTGCAATCAATTTTTATGAGTATGAACAGAGATTTTAAAATGACAGCAACCACCCTTTTTGGTTTAGAAGGTGTATTAGCTAACGAACTTAAATTATTAGGGGCACAAGATATAAAAGAAGGTGTTAGGAGCGTTTCTTTTAGAGGCGATAAAGGTTTTATGTACAAAGCCAATATTGCCTTAAGAACTGCAGTGCGTATTTTAAAGCCTATAAAGACTTGTAAAATTTACGATGAAGAAGATTTGTATGAAGCCATTCAGAAAATAAAATGGGAGAATTATTTAGATGCAGAAGGGACTTTTGCTATTGGTGCAGTTGTAAATTCTAAAAACTTTACTTCCAATTCGCATTATATTTCTTTAAAATCTAAAGATGCCATTGCAGATTATTTTAGACACAAATATCATAAAAGACCCAATGTAGATTTAAAATATCCAGATGTAAAAATTCATGTTCATATTCAAAAAGACTGGTTAACAGTTTCTTTAGATTCTAGTGGAGATTCTTTACATAAAAGAGGATATAGAACAGCCACTAATATTGCACCTATAAACGAAGTTTTGGCAGCAGGTATGGTTTTATTATCTGGTTACAGAGGCGATGAAAATTTTATAGATCCCATGTGTGGTTCTGGAACCATTTTAATAGAAGCTGCAATGATTGCCAACAACATTCCGGCAAACATCAACAGAAAACTTTTTGCTTTTGAGCATTGGAAAGATTATGATGAAGATTTATATTTTACCATACAAGATGCCTTGCTAAAGAAAATTAGAAGCTCGCACTTTAAAATTATGGGTTTTGATAAAGCACCATCTGCTGTACAAAAAGCTAAAGCCAATATAGAAAGCGCCAATTTAGACGAATTTATTGGTGTACATCATGTGAATTTTTTCAACTCAACAAAAGAAGTTTTTGGCAATACCACCATTTTGTTCAATCCACCTTATGGAGAGCGTTTAAATATAGACACTCTAGAATTTTACAAGAAAATTGGCGATACATTAAAACACAATTACCCAGGTTCTACAGCTTGGTTAATTACTTCAGATACCGATGCTTTAAAGTCTGTAGGCTTAAGAACCTCTAAAAGAATTGCTCTTAAAAATGGCGATTTAGATTGTAAGTTTGTAAAGTATGAATTGTATGAAGGTAGCAGAAAAATAAAGCCTCGTAAAGATGAGGCTAACTCAGATGGGTAGATTTTTTTTAGTAATTAACCTTTTTTTAATGACATTAATTAGATGCTATTTTTACTAGAATGATAGATTGGTGTCAACACATGATTTTATTTTTTTTACTGATAATCAAACACTTAAAACCTTATAGTTTTTTATCCAATAAAAAATATCTTTTAAAATATGTTTGTGACCTTTATTTTTTTAATAAATCATTATTAAAAATCTGATACCCCAAAAAAAGTTACTATTTGTTTTCAAATTATTGTTTACAATCTAACGATTTTTATGTAGTTTTGATAGCTAATAAACATATAAAAATGTCAGTTCGAGTGATTCCGATTTTTCATCGGAATTGTATCGAAAACTTTTTTAAAGTGAAGACTTTTTATTTTTTATCATTTCAAAAGAAAAACCAAACGAAGTGACAAACCACTTTATAGATCTTATTTTACCCATTCCACTTCAAAAAACGTTTACCTATTCCGTAACAGAAGACGAAGTTAATTTTTTACAAAAAGGAATGCGTGTAGCTGTTTCTTTTGGGAAAACAAAAATGTACACAGGTTTGGTTTTTAAGATCCATACAACAGCACCTACTTTGTATGAAGCCAAAGAAATCAATCAAATTTTAGATGAAGCACCTATTGTAAGTGAGCAACAATTACAACATTGGCAATGGATTGCAAATTACTACATGTGTGCTTTAGGCGATGTTTATAGAGCATCTTTGCCATCAGCTTTTTTACTAGAAAGCGAAACTATTATTTACAAAAACGAGGCTTTTACAGACGATGTTTCTTTAGAAGACAACGAGTTTCTTATTTTTGAGGCGCTGCAACATCAATCTCAATTAACCATCCATCAAGTTGCTGCTATTTTAGGTAAGAAAAAAGTAATGCCTATTGTAAATGAGCTCATAAAAAAATCTGCCATTTATATAAAAGAAGAAATTTACGAAACCTATAAACCTAAGTTGGTAAAATATGTTCGTTTACATGCAAATTATAATTCAGATGATTCTTTAAATGCCTTATTAGAAGAGTTAACTAGAGCCAAAAAACAAAGAGAAGCCGTTTTAACATTTTTTCAATTATCAACCACAAAAAAACCAATAAAAGCGAAAGATTTAGAAACTGCAGCCAATGTTTCATCTTCCATTTTAAAATCTTTGGTAACTAAAAATATCTTCGAATTTTATCACATACAAACAGATAGAATCAATTTTAAAGGAGATACCAACGATTTAAAAACCTTAAACGAATTCCAAGTAAAAGCACTTTTAGAAATTAAAGAAACGTTTACAACAAAAGATGTTACATTGTTGCATGGAATTACAAGTTCTGGTAAAACAGAAGTGTATACAAAACTAATTCAAGAGGTTTTAGACACTGGTAAACAAGTATTGTTTTTACTTCCAGAAATTGCCTTAACAACGCAAATTATAGCGCGTTTAGAATTTTATTTTGGGAATCAAATTTCTGTATTTCACTCAAAATATTCTATGAACGAAAGAGTAGAAGTGTGGAACAATGTTTTGGAAAACAAAACAAAAGCACAAATTATATTAGGGGCAAGATCTTCGGTTTTTTTACCTTTTTCTAACTTAGGTTTAATTGTGGTTGATGAAGAGCATGAAACTTCTTACAAACAATTTGAGCCTTCACCAAGATACAATGCTAGAGATGCTGCTATTGTTTTGGCAAAAATACATCAAGCAAAAATATTGCTAGGTTCTGCAACACCATCGTTAGAAACCTATTTTAATGCACAGCAAAACAAATATGGTTTTGTAGAATTAAATAGGCGTTTTGGAAATGTTCAATTACCAAAAATTGAGTTGATTGACGTTAAAGAAAAACATAAAAAAAGAGAAATGAATGGTCATTTTTCTGATAGAATGCTCAAGTTAATTCAACAAGCTTTAGACGAAAAAGAGCAAGTTATTTTATTTCAAAACAGGCGTGGTTATTCGCCAGTTGTAGAGTGTAAAACCTGTGGTGTTTCTCCAGAATGCCCAAATTGTGATGTTACTTTAACGTTTCATAAATACAAACATGAATTACGTTGTCATTATTGCAGTTATCAACGTGCAATGCCTAATATTTGTGCCGCTTGTGGTAGCAATACTTTAGATACCAAAGGCTTTGGAACTGAGCAAATTGAGCTGGAATTAAAAGAGCTATTCCCCGATTTTAAAATCGGTAGAATGGATTTAGACACCACTCGTGGTAAATTTGGTTATCAGAAAATAATAGGTGCTTTTGAAGCTAGAGAAATAGATATTTTAGTAGGTACACAAATGCTCTCAAAAGGTTTAGATTTTGAAAATGTGTCTTTAGTAGGTGTTTTAAATGCAGACACCATGTTAAACTTTCCAGATTTTAGAGCACATGAAAGAGCGTATCAAATGATGGTACAAGTTTCTGGTAGAGCAGGTCGTAGCAAAAAACAAGGCAATGTTGCCATCCAAACTTACAATCCATATCATAAAATATTGCAACAAGTTTCTACCACAAATTATATAGAAATGTATAAAGAACAGTTGCAAGATCGTTGGCAATACAAATACCCGCCTTATTACAGATTGATAAAAATCACTCTAAAACATAGAGATTACAACAAAGTTGATACAGGTGCAAATTGGCTATTTAAAGCTTTATATAATGTTTTTGGAGAGCATGTGTTAGGTCCCACAGCCCCTGCAGTTTCAAGAATCAGAAATCAGTATATTAAAAATATTGTAATTAAAATTCCACCAAAACAAAGTTTAGCAAATACCAAAAACTCAGTTTCTAAAATTAAAAATACTTTTGATGCTGTTAAAGACTTTAGACCTATTCGTTTTATTATTGATGTGGATGCGTATTAGGTAGGTTTTTGGTTTATAATTTTTAATTATTTTTTTTGTATTTAGTTATTTTACTAAAACTATCAAACAAAAACTAAAAGTCATTTTTTTTTTTTTTACAAAGCAACCATTTTTAAACTTTGGGAGTCTATATATTTGTAAGGCAGTAAAAATAGAATCTAAGAGGCTTGAAAATTATACCATTGCATAACCAAAAATCACTTATTAAAAAAGCAAGTGATCATGACAGAGAAGCGCAAAAACAATTATTTGAGCAATTTTCTCCTAAAATGTTGGGCGTTTGCAGGCAATATGTAAAAGATTTACATCACGCAGAAGATTTAATGTTGCAAGGATTCTTAAAAGTCTTTACCAATTTAGCTAAGTTTAAACACGAAGGGAGTTTTGAAGGCTGGATTAGAAGAATTATGGTGAATACCTGCTTTTCTTACCTCCGAAAAAAAAATGTAATAAATCTATCTGATGAAGATTATATATTTAATGATGCAGCAATAGAAAGTTTAGAAAATACTTCTGGAGAAGATATTCAAAAACTGATAGATCAATTACCAGAAGGATATAAAATGGTATTTAATTTATATGCCATAGAAGGTTATAAACACTCAGAAATTGCCCAAAAGTTAGGTGTTTCTGAAAGTACATCAAAATCGCAATTATTTAAAGCACGTAAATTATTGCAAGAAAATTATCTTAAAATGAATACAACAATTCATGAAATCAAATAAAATAGATACTAATATAAAAGAAAAGTTAGCAAACAGAACTTTTGAACCCTCAGCTTCTGCTTGGGAACGTTTGTCTACTCAATTAGACCAACAGTCAAAGCAACAAAAGAAGGGTTGGTTTTTTTATATAGGGTATGCAGCAAGTATTTTGGTGCTAATTTCTATAGGGGTTTATCTTTTATCTAATAAAGAAGTAGTAATTATACCAGAAAACATCATAGTAGATACACCTATTGATACTGTAATTATTAAAAATAAAATTGATAAAATTTTTAATGAAATTCCTGTAGAGGAAGTCATTGTTAAAAACGAGAAAAAAGTAAAAGAAATTAAACCTAAAAATGTAAGTTTGATTACAGAGAAAAAATCAAAGAAAAAAGTAAATACAATTGCAAATAATGTAAATATTATTAAAAAGGAAATGAATAAAAAAGAAATTAAAAATAAAGTAGCTGTATATATTGATGAACTAAAACCATTAGTAAAGAACCAAACCGTTGCATCTAAAATAGTAAACAATACAAATAGTCGAATTAAAGTAAGTGGAGCAGATTTATTATATGCTTTAACGCACACAGAAACAGAAGTAAAAGCCTATTATGCAAAGGTTAATGTTACAAGAGATGACGTTTTAAAAACGATTAAAAGTGAGCTTAAAAAATCGAATTTAAAAGTGAATCCTGAAACCATTTTAGCAGAAGTTGAAAGTACTATAGATGATGATTTTTTTCAGAATAATTTTCTAAAATCGCTTAAAAGAAGAGTAACAGACATAGCCTCTGCAATTGCTAGTAGAAATGATTAATTATATTGTTAACTTAAGCAGAAACAAAGATCTTGAAAAAATAATAAAATTTAAAAATCAAAAAAACATGAAAAAAATATTACCAATAGTATTCTTTTTTGCATCATTAGTTGTTGTTGCACAAGAAAAAACCTTTGAAAAAGAAGTCGCAAAAATTTCTAAAAGAATTGAGTTAATTACAAAAAAACAGAAAGATTCTTTAAAAACCAAAGTGCTAGAAATTGACAAAAAACTAGAAAAAGGAGAAATTACAAAGCCAACTGCAGAAACTTTAAAGAAAGAATTAGCGGCTTATCATGCAAAGCAAATAGAACTAAAAGTTGGTGAGCAAGAACATCTGTTACAGTTATTGGTGCAAGATAAAACCAATGGTAAAATAGCAAGTTCTTCAAATAAAAATTTTAGTAATAATGACGAAATAAACACATTCACAGTTGGTAATAAAACGTTTCGTTTTACTGTTGATAGCGATAATGGTGATACTAGTAGAAATAAGGAAAAACAGCATAGATCTAACAGAAGAAACAGAAGTACCACTACACAATTTGTATTTGCCATGGGGGTAAATAATGTATTGCAAAACAACCAACTATCTTCTTTAAACGATTCAGAATATCAATTTTGGCGCTCTCGTTTTTACGAGTTAGGTTTTACTTGGAAAACAAGGTTTTCTAGAGAAGCTTCTCAATTATACTTCAAGTATGGTGTTTCTTTTCTTTGGAATAATTTGCGCTTGAAAGACAATCAATATCATGTAAAAAATGACGATGTAACAGAAATTCAAGTCTTTTCACAAAGTTTAAAAGATAGTAGATTACGACATGTACAAATGAATTTCCCAATACATCTAGAGTGGGATTTATCTAAAAATAAAAAATACAAAGATGGTTTTGTATATGATAAAAGAAACAGATCTGTAAAAATTGGAGTAGGAGGTTTTGCAGGTTTTAAGTTAGGAACAAGGCAATATTTAGAATATTCAGATCCAAATAATGGAGACATAGAACAAGTAGCTTACGATAATTTTAACATGAATATATTTAATTACGGTTTAAGCACTTACGTGGGATATAGATCTACTAGTCTTTACGTAAAGTACGATTTAAATCCACTATTTAAAGATACAGAAACAAGAAATATTTCTATGGGGATTCGTTTTGACCTAAATTAAAAGAACATATAATTTTTATGAAGAGGATTGAGAAAAATTATTATGACATCTCAAAGAGATAAATAAAGCATTTGATCTCAAAAAAAATAGCTAAACAATTTGTGTTTAGATAGCTGTAATTATTAAAAAGTTATTATATTTGCACCCTTAAAAATAAACAATAAATATTTAATTATGAATCATTACGAAACTGTTTTCATTTTGAATCCCGTTTTATCTGATACTCAGATAAAGGAAACAGTACAAAAGTTTGAGGACTATTTGGTTTCTAAAGGTGCCGAAATGATTTCTAAAGAAGATTGGGGCTTAAAAAAATTAGCGTATCCAATCCAAAAGAAAAAAAGTGGTTTTTATCACTTATTTGAGTACAAAGTAGCTGGTGAAGAAATTGCTGCATTTGAGTTAGAATTTAGAAGAGATGATAGCGTTATGCGTTACCTTTCTGTTAGATTAGACAAACATGCTGCTGCTTGGGCAGAGAAAAGAAGAGAACGTGTTAAATCTACTAAAAAATAAGACATGGCAACAATAGAACAACAAGCAAAAGGAGGTAAATCTGCTGACGTTAGATATTTAACGCCATTAGATATAGACACTAAAAAAGAAGCAAAATACTGTAGATTTAAAAAGAAAGATATCAAGTATATCGATTATAAAGATGCAGACTTCTTAATGTATTTAGTAAACGAACAAGGTAAAATTTTACCAAGACGTTTAACAGGAACATCATTAAAATATCAACGTAAAGTTGCGCAAGCAATTAAAAGAGCGCGTCATTTAGCGTTAATGCCTTACGTTGGAGATCTATTAAAATAATAAATACGTAGAGACATGGAATTGATATTAAGACAAGACGTAGAAAATTTAGGTTTTAAAGATGATGTTGTAACTGTAAAAAATGGTTATGGTAGAAACTTTTTAATACCTACTGGGCAAGCTGTTTTAGCTACAACTTCTGCAAAGAAAGTATTAGCAGAAAATTTAAAACAACGCGCTTATAAAGAAGCTAAATTAATAGAAGATGCTAACAAAATAGCAGAAGTTATTAAAGGATATGAAATTAAAATTGCATCTAAAACTGGTTCTGGAGACAAATTATTTGGTTCTGTAAACAACATAGATTTAGCTGCAGCTTTAGCAAAAGAAGGAACAGAAGTTGACAAGAAATTCATTAAAGTTGTTGGTGGTTCTGTAAAAAGATTAGGTAAATACGACGCATCTGTAAGATTACACAGAGAAGTAGTTGCTGATATTACTTTTGAGGTTGTTGCTGAATAGTAACAAACTTTTACACATTTTTTAAAAAGCTCGTTAGAAATAACGGGCTTTTTATATATACAATCTAATGTCAGATTAAGCGCAATAAAATATAAATTAAATATATTTATGAAATACAGACAATTAACAAAAGAGCAATTTGAAAGTTTACACCAAGAATTTGCT
The DNA here is from genome assembly GCF_057219325.1 of Polaribacter sp. YIW18. Classification (NCBI taxonomy): domain Bacteria; kingdom Pseudomonadati; phylum Bacteroidota; class Flavobacteriia; order Flavobacteriales; family Flavobacteriaceae; genus Polaribacter; species Polaribacter sp. YIW18. Next base: position 229,368 of record NZ_JBXVVE010000004.1, read on the forward strand.
CGTTTTTTAGCGAGTCAAAATATAGATGCAACCGAATGGAAACAAATTAAAGAAGAAAAACCAAACGTTGCAGAAGATGAAATGAATGTGTTTTCTGATGTTGTTTGGGATGATGTATTAGATAAAACAAAATATTTAGAGCACTTTTCTAAAACAACAGCCAATTTGTTTAAATGCGAAAATGAAGAAATACACAGAATTGCTATTCAAGTAAATTGGGATATTAATCTATTAGAACAAGAAGGTTTTGAGTGGTTACTTAAAAACCCAATGGACAATTCAGTAGAGGTTTTTAGAGGAACAAAACCCTACAATCAATCTGACAGAAATGCAGAATTATTTGATTTAATTGAAAAAGGAAGTTCTATTTCTAAAGGAGAAATCTACGAGTATTTCAATCAATTGATATCTTAATCAAAATTATATATCAAATAATATTTTTCCTAAAAACTCAATTATTTTACATAAAATTTATTAAATCTTAACTTTTTTTTAAAAATTACTTTATTTAAGCTAATATTGTATTCATTAATTATTAAAATAAAAATGAAAAAGAAATTAAATGTTTTATTGATTGAGGATAATCTAATCGAAATTATGAAAATGAAACGTACAATTTCGTTTCTTAAATTAAATCATAAACTCCAAGAGGCAAAAAATGGGGAAGAAGCTCTAGAAATCTTAAAGGATAAAAATAACTTTCCTGATATAATTTTGTTAGATTTAAACATGCCTAAAATAAGTGGTATCGAATTTTTATCTATAATGAAAGAGAATGAAGATTTAAGGCATATTCCTGTTATCATTCTAACAACTTCAGATAATAAAAAAGATTTAACAGAGTGCTTTAAAATAGGCGTTTCTGGCTACATTTTAAAGCCATTAAAATATGATGACTATGTATTTAAAATTGAAAAAGTTTTAAGTTATTGGAGCTTAAACGAATTAAAAAAAGACTAAGTATGAAAGGCATTGTTTTTACAGAATTTTTAGATTTGGTAGAAGATAAATTTGGTTTAGAAATGGTTGATAAAATTATTTTAAACGCTAATTTAAAATCTGAAGGAGTTTATATATCTATAGGAACATATAGTTTTTCTGAAATGTTACAATTATTACAACATCTTAGTAAATACACAGATATTTCTATAGATAACTTACTTTTAATCTATGGAGAACATTTCTTTTCAGTAATAGAAAATAGCTACCCAGGTCTTTTAGCAACTTATAAAGATCCTATAGAAATGCTTTCATCTATTGAAAATCATATACATGTTGAAGTATTAAAAATTTACCCAGATGCAGAATTACCTACCTTTCTTGTAGAAGAAAAATCTGAAATATCGTTAATTATGGTCTATAAATCTAGTAGAGCAATGCATCATTTTGGACTAGGGTTAATGAACAAAACTTTCGAACATTTTAATACCACTGCAACGATTCAGTTAGAAAAAATTAAAGAAGATGGTACAGAGGTTAGATTTACAGTTATTAAAAATTAATGGATAGTAACAAAGTAGAAATATTAGAACGTGCATTAAAACGAGAAAAAGCAGCTAGAAAAGCAGCCGAAAAAATATTAGAAGAAAAATCTAGAGATTTATACCTATTATCAGAAGAGTTAAAAACACTCTTAAATGAAAAATCTTTTTTATTAAAAGGTTTATTTGATACTATAAATGATGCCTATTTAGTTATTGACTTAAAAGGCAATATTTTAGAAATGAATAAAGTAGCTTTTAAGGTAATTAACAGCGACTTAAAAAAAGAAAAAATTAATATTAAAGACTTAGTTTACAAAGATGATATTGACTATGTAGAAGATTTTTTTAAAACCTTACACAAAGAGGGCTCTACAGATGCATACACACTAAGAATTTTAACGAAATCTAAAGAAATAATGTGGTTGCAAGTAAAAGGAACTTTGTTATTTAATAATGAAAACAAACCTATTGCAGCACAAGCTATAATTAGAGATATAACTAAAGAAAAAAAAGCATCCGATTTATTAGTTGAATCAGAAAACAGACTGTCTTCTATAATAATGAATTTAGATAAAGCAGTTTTGTTAGAAGATGAGAATCGAAAAATAGTACTAACAAATCAAAAATTTTGCGATCTTTTTAATATACCTGTTTCTCCTGATTTAATGATAGGACGAGATTGTTCTAATGCTGCAGAACAAAGTAAAGAACTCTTTAAAAAACCAGAAGATTTTGTAAACAAACTATCAGAAATTTTACAAAAAAAAGAAAAAGTTTTAGCAGACGAATTAGTGATGAAAAACGGTACAATCTTAGAAAGAGATTTTATACCTATTGTAAGTGATATCAAATATAAAGGACATCTTTGGACATATAAAGATGTTACATTAAAAAAACAATATAATAAAAGTTTAGAAACACTAAAAGAAAAGTACAGTAACATTATAGCAAACATGAACCTTGGTTTAATGGAGGTAAATAATCAAGATGAAATTTTAATGATAAATCACAGTTTTGCTAAAATGTCTGGTTACTCAGAAAAAGAGTTAATTGGTAAAAAAGGAATTGAGGTCTTTCTTGATTTTGTTGATGCTGAAACTTTACATAAAGAAAGTTTAAAAAGAATTAAAGGAAAATCTAATTCTTACGAATTAAAAGTAAAAAATAAGAAAGGAGATATTAAACATTGGTTGGTTAGTGGAGCTCCTAACTATAATTTACAAGGAGAAACTATTGGTTCTATTGGGATTCATTTAGATATTACACCACTAAAAACCTTACAATTTCAAAAAGAAAATATTTTAAAAGAATTAGAGCAAAAAAATAAAGACTTAAACGAATATGCTCATATTGTTTCTCATGATTTAAAATCACCTTTAAGAAGTATTGATGCTTTGGTTTCTTGGATTAAAATGGATAATGCAGATATGTTTGATGATGTAACCCTGCAAAACTTTAATTTAATTTCAAAAACATTAGAAACTATGGAAAAAATTATTTCTGATGTATTAGAATATTCTAGCGCTGGCGCAAATACAAGTAAACAGGAAATTGTAAATCTTAATAAAACATTAAATAATTTAAAAAAGGTACTATTTATACCAGAAAATATTTCATTAAACGTGTTAACTAAATTGCCTGTAATTGTAGGTGATGATATAAAATTTCAACAGTTATTTCAAAATCTCATAGGTAATGCAATTAAATTTTCTGATAAAGAAAAAGGGATTGTAGAAATTGACTGTGTAGAAAAATCAACATATTATCAATTTTCAATTAAAGATAACGGAATGGGTATCGAAAAAAAATATCATGATAAAATATTTAAAGCTTTTCATTCTTTAAATAAAAGTGAAGATTCCTCTGGAATTGGATTGTCAATCGTTAGAAAAATAATCGATTTATACAAAGGGAAAATCTGGTTGGAAAGTGAGCCAAATGTAGGTACTACTTTTTATTTTACTCTAAAAAAATAAGATGGAAAAACCTAATTTAATATATATAAACCAATTGGCAAGAGGAGATAACTCTATAAAAAACGAATTGATAAATATTATTAAAACAGAGTTTCCAGAAGAAAAAAAATATTATTTTGAGAGTTTACAACAAAATAATTTTAAAAAAATAGCAGAAAATGTTCATAGACTTAAACATAAAATTAGTATTTTAGGCCTTAGTAATAGTTACAAAGTAGCTAAAGAGTTTGAACATAATCTTCGCGAGCACAGTTTAGAAAGAAAACAAGATTTTGAGAAAATTTTAATAGCAATTACACATTATATAGAAACCTTATAACTTTTATGAATTGTATCATTATAGATGATGAAAAAATGGCAAGGTCTATTTTAAAAACCTTGTGTAATGAAATTAAATTACTTACTGTAATTGGAGAATATTCTAACGCAATAGAAGCGATAAAGTTTCTAAATGATAACAAGGTAGATTTAATTTTTTTAGATATTCATATGCCAGATTTTAATGGTTTTGATTTTGTAGAAACTCTTAAATATAAAACAAAAGTTGTTTTAATTACCTCTGATGACCAACTTGCTATAAAAGCTTTTAAATATTTAAATATTGTTGATTATTTATTAAAACCACTTTCTTTAGATTCTCTAGAAAAATCTATAGAAAAAATAAAAATGTTGGATGTTGATTCAAATACAGGTTCTAAAACTTTAGAAAAAAAGAAAAACCATGAATCAGATTATATTTTTGTAAATATAAATCATAGGTTAATTAGATTAACAATAAATGAAATAAATATAATTCAGTCTGATAAAAACTATATTTTAATTACAACAGATACTGAAACTCATAAAGTGAATATTTCTCTAAAAAAAATTCAACAAAGACTACCGTTAAAAAGCTTTTTTAGAGTACATAAATCATATATAGTTAATTTGAATAAAATTGTAGATATAGAGGATCGTACAATTGTTATTCAAAAAAATGTAGTACCAATTGGAAATAAATATTGGATGAATTTAAAAAATCGTCTTAACCTAATTTAATTAGGTACGATTCTTTATTTTTAATACACAATATCATATTGTAAATACCAAATTGTACTTAATCGCTACAAATAGCTATTTCATCATTTATTATGTATCGTTCATACTTTGAAGGCGTTTTTTTTAAAATGAAAAAAATATATTTGTCATGTTATTATAAACACAACAAATTAAAAGTTCTTTAATAGTATTATAATTGATTTCATTTTATTTCCCCCCGGTCATAAAGTCCCCCATTTTTTTTTAATTCAAATTATAATTTATTAATCTACTTTTAACAATAATAATTTACTATTAAGGGGTTAGTAGTATTTTTCTAAGGCAACTTATTTATAAGTTGCCTTTTTTACTTTTTTATATACATACAAACTTTTTTGTTTTTTAAAATATTTAATTTAAATTTTATTGTATGATAAATTTAAAGCTCTTAGAATTTTTTGAAAGTTTTTTAACAGAGAAAAGAAAAAACCTTTTTAAAACTGTTTTAGAAAATAGAACAAGACATTTTACAGTCGTTTTAGAAGATATTTATCAGTCACATAATGCAAGTGCTGTGGTTAGAACTTGCGATATTTTTGGTGTTCAAGACATTTACACCATAGAAAACAAATACAATAACAAAGTCTCTAGACATGTAGCTAAAGGTTCTCAAAAATGGTTAAATCATTTTAGATATAAAAGTGATGGCGATAATACCAAAGAATGTTTAAGTAATCTAAAATCAAAAGGATATCAGATCATAGCAACAACGCCCCACAACGATTCTTGCTTATTGCAAAATTTTGATGTTTCTAAAAAATCGGCATTTGTATTTGGGGTAGAAGCAGCCGGTGTTTCTGATTATGTTTTAGAAAATGCAGATGGTTTTTTAAAAATTCCTATGGTAGGTTTTACAGAAAGCTTAAATATTTCTGTCGCTGCTGCAATTATTTTACAAGACGTAACTACAAAACTTCGAAAATCTGAATTAGAATGGCAACTATCAACAGAAGAAAAAGAAATTTTGTATTTCGATTGGGTTAAAAAGTCGATTAAAAATGTAGCTAAAATAGAAGAACGTTTTTATGTAAACTTGTAATTATAAGTAAAAAAATGATATATATTATAAAAAAAATATAGATTTTACTTACTTTTTTAACTGAATTTCTTTTGGCAAAAAACTAGAAAATACAAGTTTAAAGACTTTAAAAATAACTTTCAATAAGGAGCGTTCAGTAAATGAAAACAATACGTAAATTAGATTGCAAAAGCTAAAATAGATACCAATAATTTTTATTTAAAACGTAAGTGATTTTCAACAGACAAGGTTTCAATAAAAAAAATGCAGCTTGTTAATTCACTATTATTTTTTCAATGGTAGCAATAGAATCGCAACGTTTTACTAATAAATTTATATTTTCTAACTCTTTTTTTCCTGTGATATAATAATCTGCACAAGGTTTTTGTCTTGGCTTGCTTTTTCCAAAATCAACATCGCCATTTTTTAATATGGTATTCACCTTTAAAGTATCAATATCAAAGTTTCTCATCACATTTTTTGCATTTTCTGAATAGGCTATTTTTCTGACGCGAATTGTTTTTAGTGTTCTTGCATCCATACCATAATCGAAAGTCGCATTTTTTTTCTGCCAAAAAAAATATACTCCAATAGAGCCGATAGATAAACCAATTAAATAGTAGAAAATTCTTTTTGTAAGCATTGTGATAATTTGAAAAGCAAAGATACTTTTTAAATATAAAAAGCGCCTTATAAAATTAACAAATTAATATCTCTAAAAGGTAAATCGAACCAGTCTGCTACAGTTTTGTTGGTTAAAACACCATGATAAAAATACATGCCATTTCGTAAACTTTTATCAAAACGCGCTGTGTTTTCAAAACCGCCTTCTTCTGCAATGTTAAGTAAATATGGTGTAAAAATATTACTAATAGAAACAGAGGCAGTTCTAGAATAACGTGCAGGAATATTGGGTACACAATAATGAATAACCCCGTGTTTTACAAAAGTAGGTGTTTTATGTGTTGTTATGTTAGAGGTTTCAAAACAGCCTCCTCTATCTATAGCAACATCTACTATTACTGCACCTTCTTTCATTTTTTCTATCATTTCTTCTGTAGCGCAAATAGGACTTCTATTTTTACCTCGAACGGCTCCTATAGCAACATCGCAACGCATTAAAGCTTTTAAAATAGTCTTTGGTTGTAATGTGCTAGTGTAAATTGGCGCATTTAAGCAATCTTGTAACTTTCTTAATTTGCTTATAGAATTATCAAATACTTTAACTCTTGCACCTAAACCAATGGCTGTTTTTGCAGCATATTCGCCAACCGTACCTGCACCAAAAATTACAACACTTGTTGGGGGTACACCACCAATATTACCAAAAAGTAAACCATTTCCTTTATTTAAACCGCTCATTAATTCGCCAGCAATTAAAATAGAGGCAGTACCAGCAATTTCGCTTAACGATTTTACAATCGGGTAAGAATAATGGTCGTCTTTGATGTAATCAAAAGCAATGGCAGTAATTTTTTTCTTTGATAAGCTTTCAAAATATTGTTTAGATTGTGTTTTTAATTGTAAAGAAGAAATTAAAATAGTTTTCGGATTTATATATTCGATTTCTTTTTCTGTAGGAGGTGCTACCTTTAAGACAATATTACATTTAAAGGCTTCTTCTATGTTGTAAGAAATTTTTGCACCATTATCAGAATATTCTTTATCTGTAAAACTTGCACCATCTCCTGCACCTGTTTCTATAACAACTCTATGTCCATTAGAAGTTAAAGCACCTACAGCATCTGGTGTTAAACAAACACGTTTTTCGCTTAAATAGGTTTCTTTTGGCAAGCCAATAAACAATTCTCCTTTTTGTTTTTTAATTTCTAGCATTTCTTCTTGAGGTAGCAAATCTTTTTTGCTAAATGGAGAATAAGAACTCATAGGTTGTTTATTTTAGTTGAATATTACGTTGTCCATCTTCTAAAACTGATAAATGAATTTCAACAACTTCTAAAGGTAATAAATTTTCCACATTTTCTGGCCATTCTATCAAACACCAATTATTATTGTAAAAATAATCGTCAATACCCATATCTAAAGCTTCTTCTTCCTCTTCAATTCTATAAAAATCAAAATGAAAAATGCTTTCATTATTTTTTGTTTGATATTCATTTACCAATGAAAAAGTAGGAGAGGAGATGTTATCTAAAACACCTAGCTGTTTGCAGATTTCTTTGATTAAAGTGGTTTTACCTACACCCATTTCTCCATAAAACAATAGCGTTTTATTTTTTACAGAGGTAATTACTGCAGTTGCAATTTCTGATAGGTTTTCTAATGAATAGCTTTTGTACATTTGGCAAAAATACTTAAAATCTAATTGACTTTTTAAATAGTAATAGATGTTTTGATGTTACTAAAAACTGCAAATTATTTCCCATCATACCTATAATTCTCTATAATTTTAAAATAGAACAAACAATCTTCTAAAACTTGACCAGATCTAATAATATATAATTAAATACTGTTTTGGTCTTTAGGTTTTTTATTTCGGACTATAAACAGCACAAGGAATAATTACTTCTTCTAAAGAAACACCACCATGTTGATACGTGTTTTTGTAATATTTTACAAAGTGATTAAAATTATTAGGATATGCAAAAAACAAGTCTTCTTTAGCAAAAATAAAAGGTGCATTCATAGCTATGGTTGGTAAAAAAATATCTTTTGGATTTCTAACAGCGTACACATCTTTTTCTTCGTAAGACAAACTTCTACCTGTTTTATATCGCAGGTTAGAACTAATGTTTTTATCGCCAATTACTTTTGTTGGGCTTTTACAATTAATAGTACCATGATCTGTAGTGATAATTAATTTTTGTCCTAGACTTTGTGCTTTCTGAATAATTTCAAACAAAGGCGAGTTTTTAAACCAACTTAACGTTAAACTTCTGTACGCTTTATCATCACCAGCCAATTCTTTAATCACTTCCATTTCTGTTTTTGAGTGCGATAAAATATCAACAAAGTTATACACCACAGCAGTTAAATCGTTTTGTTTGGTGCCATTATAGTTGTCTGCTAATTCTTTTCCGTTTTTAAGTGATGATATTTTATAATATTCGTGTTTAATATCTAAACCTAAACGTTTTATTTGTGCCGATAAAAACTCATTTTCATACAAGTTCATACCACCTTCATCGGTATCGTTTTTCCAATATTGTGGGTATTTTTTTTCCATCTCAGATGGCATCAATCCAGAAAAAATAGCATTTCTAGCATATTGTGTAGCTGTTGGTAAAATAGAAAAATAAGTATTTTCTACTTCTTTTTTATAATGATTGTTAATTAAAGGTTCTAAAATACGGTATTGGTCATAACGTAAATTATCTATTACAACCCATAAAACACCTTGATCTTTGCTTAATTCTGGCACTACATAATCTTTAAATAATGTGTGTGAAAATGTTGGTTTGTTATGTGCCGTTAAATAATCTTCATAATTTTTTTTCATGAATTTAAAAAACTGAGAATTGGCTTCTTGTTTTTGGCTTTCTAAAATCCCCAACATTCCTGCGTCACTAATATTTTCTAATTCCAGTTCCCAGTGAATTAGTTTTTTATACAATTCAATCCAATCTTCGTAAGAATTTACCATGGCCAAATCCATAGAAATTTTTCTAAATTCTTGTTGATAATTAGAGGTTGTTTTTTCAGAAACCAGCCTAGAATTGTCTAGATTCTTTTTTAAACTTAATAAAATCTGATTCGGGTTTACAGGTTTTATTAAATAATCTGCAATTTTAGAGCCAATTGCTTCCTCCATAATATATTCTTCTTCACTTTTGGTAATCATTACCACTGGTAAATTGGCTTGTTTTTGTTTTATTTCAGATAAAGTTTCTAAACCTGTTAAACCAGGCATGTTTTCATCTAAAAAAACAATGTCAAAATTTTCTTCTGCTACTAAATTTATGGCATCTGCACCATTTGTACAGGTAGTTACCTTGTAGTTTTTTAATTCTAAAAATAAAATATGTGGCTTTAACAACTCAATTTCATCATCTACCCATAATATCTGTATGCTCATTTGTATTTTGTATTTATTTTTTAACGTTAAAATTATAGTTTTGTTACTTTTTTAAGGTTTTTAAAATGATAAAATATTGCCAATTTTATAAATACCTAGAAATCACTTATATTTTAAATTAAATTAGCGAATGCCTATATTAAAAAATTAGAAACCATATTAATAAAATAAATAGTTGCAAATTCTTTGTTTTATATTGTATTTTGCAATAAGATTGATAAATATTTTTAAATTTTGAAGAAAAAACAAGCCAATAAACTTAAAATATTAAACGACCCCATTTACGGTTTTATTCAAATTCCGAATTCATTAATTTTTGATATTATAGAACACCCATATTTTCAACGTTTAAGGAGAATTACGCAAATGGGTTTTTCAAATTTAGTGTATCCAGGAGCAAACCATACCAGATTTCATCATGCAATTGGTTGTATGCATTTAATGCAAAAAGTAATTACCGTTTTGCGTTTTAAACAAGTAGCCATTTCTAAAGAAGAAGAAAATGCCTTGTATGTTGCTATTGTGTTGCACGATATTGGTCATGGTGCTTTTTCTCATGCCTTAGAACACAGCATTGTAAATGGTATTTCTCACGAAGAGATTTCTTTAAGATTTATGAAAGAATTAAATAAAGAATTTGGAGGGAAATTAACCTTAGCGATAGAAATTTTTGAAGGTAAAAATCCACGTAAATTTTTATGCCAATTAATTTCTAGTCAGTTAGATATAGACCGATTAGATTATTTAAAAAGAGACAGTTTTTATACAGGTGTTACAGAAGGTAATATTTCATCAGACAGATTAATAGCTATGATGAATATAAAAAACGACGAATTAGTTTTAGAGAAAAAAGGAATTTATTCTGTAGAAAAATTTTTAATTGCCAGAAGGTTAATGTATTGGCAAGTATATTTACATAAAACAGGTTTGGTAGCAGAAAATATTTTGGTAAATGTTTTAAAAAGAGCAAAAGAATTGGCAGAAAAAGGAGAGGAGTTATATGCAAGTTCTTCTTTAAAATACTTTTTACAAAACCCAATAACTGCCAATAATTTTACTGAAAAAACTTTAGAAATGTTCTCTAAATTAGACGATTTTGATGTGCTTTCGGCTATCAAAGAGTGGGTGCATCATAAAGATAAAGTACTATCTTTATTGTCAAAAATGATTGTAGATAGAAAATTATTACGTATCGAAATTCAAAAGAATAATTTCGAAGCAAGTTATATTCAAAAAAAACAAGATTATGCAGTGAAGAAACTTCAAATTTTAAAAGAAGATGCTCATTATTTTGTTTTTCATCAACAAATAAGTAATCAAGCATATAATTTAAAGAGTCCAATTTTAATTTTAAATAAAAAAGGAAAGTTAAAAGATATTGCAAAAGCATCAGATCAATTAAACATAGAGGCTTTAACAATCCCAGTAATTAAACATTTTATTTGCTATCCAAAATAGCAGGATATTAGCCAAAACCGTATTATTTTTATATTTTTGCAATTGATGAAATTTAAAGCACAACAAATAGCGGATATTTTAGAAGGTGATGTCGTTGGAAATCCTGAAGAAGAAGTATCTAAACTTTCTAAAATAGAAGAAGGAGAAAAAGGTTCGTTAACCTTTTTATCAAATCCAAAGTACAACGCATATTTGTATACAACAAATGCCTCAATTGCAATTGTAAATAAAAGTTTTGTACCAGAAAAGGAAATACAAACTACTTTAATAAAAGTAGATAATGCCTATCAATCTTTTTCTAAACTATTAGAGTTTTATAACGATGTAAAAAACAATAAAATAGGTAGAGAACAACCAAGTTTTATAGCAGATTCTGCTGTAATTGGTATTAAAGAATATATAGGTGCATTTGCTTATGTTGGTGAAAATGTTAAATTAGGAGACAATGTAAAAATATATCCTAATTCTTATATTGGAGATAATACAGTAATTGGTAATAATACTGTAATTTTTTCTGGTGTAAAAATATATTCAGAAACAGTTATTGGCGCTAATTGCAAAATACATTCAGGCGCAATTATTGGTGCAGATGGTTTTGGTTTTGCACCCGATGAAAATGGAGCATACAAAGCAATACCACAAATTGGTAATGTAATAATAGAAGATAATGTAGATATTGGCTCAGCATCTACCATAGATAGAGCAACATTAGGATCTACAATTATTAGAAAAGGGGTAAAGTTAGACAATCAAATACAGATTGCCCACAATGTAGAAGTTGGAGAAAACACTGTAATAGCCTCACAAACAGGTATTGCAGGTTCTACTAAAATAGGTAAAAACTGTATGATTGCTGGTCAAGTAGGTGTTTCAGGCCATTTAAAAATTGGCGACAATGTTAAAGTTTTAGCACAAGCTGGAATTTCTAAAAACATAAAAGACAATCAAATTGTAAATGGTACACCAGCTTTTAAAGTACAAGACTACAATAAAAGCTATGTATACTTCAAAAATTTACCAAAATTAGTTACTAAAATAAATCAACTAGAAAAAGATATTAATACTCAAAAAAACAATAATGAGTAAGAAACAAAAAACCATAAAACAACAAGTAAGTTTATCTGGTGTTGGCTTACATACAGGTAATACAGTTACAATGACATTTAAACCTGCTCCAGCAAACCACGGTTTTGCATTTAGTAGAGTAGATTTAGAAGGCATACCTACCATAGAAGCTAGAGCAGAATATGTAGTAAACACCCAAAGAGGAACTAACTTAGAAAAAAACGGTGTTCAAATACAAACTTCAGAGCACGTGTTAGCAGCAGCTGTAGGTTTAGATATAGACAATTTATTAATAGAAATAAATGCTTCTGAACCTCCAATTATGGACGGATCTTCTAAATATTTTATAGAAGCTTTAGAAAAAGCAGGTATAGAAGAGCAAGAAGTTGAAATAGAAGAATACGTAGTCAAAGAAATTATTTCTTACAAAGACGATGTTTCTGGTAGCGAAATTATCCTAATGCCATCAAACGAATATCAAGTTACAACAATGGTAGATTTTGGGACTAAAATATTAGGTACGCAAAATGCTACTTTAGAAACTATGGTAGATTTTAAAGATGAAATTGCAGATGCTAGAACTTTTAGTTTTTTACATGAAATAGAAATGCTTTTAGAAAACGATTTGATAAAAGGTGGAGATTTAAATAATGCTATAGTGTATGTAGATAAAGAATTATCAGAAAATACTATGCAAAAATTAAAGAAAGCCTTTAATAAAGATGATATAGCAGTTAAATCTAATGGTATATTAGACAATTTAACTTTACATTGGGCAAATGAAGCTGCTAGACATAAATTATTAGATGTTATTGGTGATTTAGCATTAGTGGGTACAAGAATAAGAGGTAAAGTAATTGCCAACAAACCAGGCCATTTAGTAAATACTTTATTTGCTAAAAAACTAGCAAAAATTATCAAACAAGAAAAAAGAAATAACGTACCAAAATACGATTTAGATCTTCCTCCATTATTAGACATTCACCAAATAATGGATATTCTACCTCACAGACCCCCATTTTTATTGGTAGACAGAATTATAGAACTTTCTGATAAGCATGTTGTGGGTATGAAAAATGTAACAATGAATGAGGATTTCTTTGTAGGGCATTTTCCAGGATCTCCAGTAATGCCAGGTGTGTTACAAGTAGAAGCCATGGCACAATGTGGTGGGATTTTAGTACTGAGTACAGTGCCAGATCCAGAAAATTACTTAACTTATTTTATGAAAATGGATAATGTTAAGTTCAAGCAAAAAGTGTTGCCTGGAGATACTTTAATATTTAAAGCAGAGTTAATCACACCTATAAGAAGAGGAATTTGTCACATGCAAGCTTATGCTTATGCTAATGGTAAATTAGTTGCAGAAGCAGAATTAATGGCGCAAATTGCTAAAAAGAAATAATTATGAATCAACCATTAGCATACGTTCATCCGCAAGCAAAAATTGCTAGAAATGTTGTAATAGAACCATTTACAACTATACACAATAATGTAGAAATTGGTTCTGGTACTTGGATAGGATCTAACGTAACCATTATGGAAGGTGCTAGAATTGGTGAAAATTGTAGAATTTTTCCAGGTGCTGTTATTTCTGGTATACCACAAGATTTAAAGTTTGATGACGAAGAAACAACTGTAGTTATTGGTGATAATGTTACCATTAGAGAATGTGTAACTATTAACAGAGGTACGTCAGACAGAATGAAAACAGTTATCGGAAATAATTGTTTAATCATGGCATATTGCCATATTGCACACGATTGTTACGTAGGCAATAATTGTATTTTCTCAAACAATTCAACATTAGCAGGCCATGTTACTATTGGAGATAATGTGGTTTTAGCAGGTATGGTTGCTGTACATCAATTTGCTTCTGTAGGTAAACATGCTTTTGTTACAGGAGGTTCTTTAGTTAGAAAAGATGTACCACCTTATGTAAAAGCCGCAAGAGAACCTTTATCATATGTAGGTATTAATTCTGTTGGTTTAAGAAGACGTGGTTATACCACAGATAAAATTAGAGAAATACAAAATATATATAGAATATTATTTCAAAAAAACTACAATTACTCGCAAGCAATTCAGATTATAGAAGCAGAAATGGAGGCAACTTCAGAAAGAGACGAAATTGTACAGTTTATAAAAGACTCTCATAGAGGAATAATGAAAGGATATTTTAATTCAAACTAAAATTACATTTAAAATAACAATATATAAATGGCAACAACATCAGACATTAGAAACGGATTGTGTATTAGATACAATAATGATATTTATAAAATAGTAGAATTTTTACACGTAAAACCAGGAAAAGGACCTGCTTTTGTAAGAACAAAATTAAAAAGTGTTACCAACGGTAAAGTTATAGACAATACATTTCCAGCAGGTAGAAAAATTGAAGATGTTAGAGTAGAAACACATAAATTTCAATATTTATATAATGATGGAGATACGTATCATTTTATGAATGAGCAAGATTACTCTCAAATACAATTACAAAAAAATGTTTTAGATACACCAGAGTTAATGAAAGAAGGTGAAATTGTAACTATTATTATCAATTCTGAAGATGACATGCCACTTTCTGTAGAAATGCCAGCCAGTGTTATTTTAGAAGTTACGCATACAGAGCCTGGTGTTAAAGGTAACACAGCAACCAATGCAACAAAACCTGCAACAGTAGAAACTGGTGCAACCGTAAATGTACCTTTATTTATAAATGAAGGTGATAAAATTAAGGTTGAAACCACTAAAGGTTCTTATCAAGAAAGAATTAAAGAGTAATTGTATTTGGTAGTAGCATTTATAATTCGGCTAATAACAGATAACAAACAGCTAATAGCTATTTAATGAAATTCAAAAAACCACAGACATTACAACAAATTGCAGCTTTGTTAAAAGTTGATTTTGTTGGTGATGCTAATTTTGAAATTTTAGGGATTAATGAAATTCATGTTGTAGAGAAAGGAGATATTGTTTTTGTAGATCACCCAAAATATTACGACAAAGCATTAAATTCTAATGCAACTACCATTTTAATCAATAAAACTGTAGCCTGTCCAGAAGGAAAATCATTATTAATATCTGAAGATCCTTTTAGAGATTTTAATAAAATAACCAATCATTTCAATCCATTTATTGCCTCAAAAGCAAGTATTTCAGATTCTGCAAAAATAGGAGAGAATACTATAATTCAGCCAAATGTTTTTATAGGAAATAATGTAAATATTGGTAAAAACTGTATAATACATTCTAATGTAAGTATTTATGATAATGTTGTAATAGGTAATAATGTAACCATACACGCAAATACTGTTTTGGGTGCAGATGCATTCTATTATAAAAATAGGCCAGAAGGTTTTGATAAACTATTATCTGGTGGAAGAGTGGTTTTAGAAGATCATGTAGATTTAGGAGCTTCTTGTACTATAGACAAGGGGGTAACAGGAGACACTACCATAAAAGCAGGTACAAAAATAGACAACCAAGTGCATGTTGGCCATGATACTGTAATAGGTAAAAAATGCTTAATAGCATCGCAAACAGGTATTGCAGGTTGTGTAATTATAGAAGATGAAGTAACTATTTGGGGACAAGTTGGAACCAATAGTGGCATAACTATAGGGAAGGGCGCTGTTATTTTAGGACAAACTGGTGTTACAAAATCGGTTTCAGGAAATAAAACTTATTTTGGTACGCCAATTTCTGAATCTAGAAAAAAATTAAAAGAAATGGCAGAAATTAAACGTTTCTTAAAAGATAGAAATCATTAAAATTATAATTTAACTTTTTATAAAGAATTTTACAATAAGAAAAACTATATTTTCTTTTTTAAAAACAATCAATAAGTTATTTTTGCATAGAATAAAATTAATCGAACTCCATTTATTTCTTTTTTTAGAAATTCAATATAAAATGGGCTTAAAAACAAACCAATGAGTGTTTTAGTAAATAAAAATTCAAAAATAATAGTACAAGGTTTTACAGGTAGCGAAGGTACTTTTCATGCAGGTCAAATGATAGATTATGGTACCAATGTTGTTGGTGGAGTTACTCCAGGTAAAGGAGGCCAAGAACACTTAGGGAAACCTGTTTTTAACACAGTTGTAGATGCTGTAGAAAAAGTACAAGCAGATACTTCTATTATTTTTGTACCACCTGCTTTTGCTGCAGATGCAATAATGGAGTCTGCAGATGCAGGTATTAAAGTAATTATTTGTATTACAGAAGGTATACCAACTGCAGATATGGTAAAGGTTAAAGCTTATATTGCAGATAAAGACTGTAGATTAGTTGGCCCAAATTGCCCAGGTGTAATCACACCAGATGAAGCTAAAGTTGGTATTATGCCTGGTTTTATCTTTAAAAAAGGTAAAGTAGGTATTGTGTCTAAATCTGGTACATTAACTTATGAGGCTGCAGACCAAGTTGTAAAACAAGGTTATGGTATTACTACCGCAATTGGTATTGGCGGTGATCCAATTATTGGAACTACTACAAAAGAAGCTGTAGAAATGTTAATGAATGATAACGAAACTGAAGCAATTGTAATGATTGGTGAAATTGGTGGAAACCTAGAAGCAGAAGCTGCACAATGGATAAAAGCAGACGGAAATAGAAAGCCAGTTGTTGGTTTTATTGCAGGACAAACTGCTCCAGCAGGAAGAACAATGGGACATGCTGGTGCAATAGTTGGAGGTGCAGATGATACAGCACAAGCAAAAATGAAAATTTTAGCAGCAAATGGCGTGCACGTTGTAAGTTCTCCAGCAAAAATTGGCGAAATGGTTGCAAGTGTTTTAAAATAACTAATATTAGATTATAACAAACCAAATAAATTCCCGTGAAAACGGGAATTTCTTTTTTATATTTGAAAATCAACTAAATAGTACATTATGAAATTATTAGAAAATAAATCTGCAATTGTTACAGGAGCAACTAGAGGAATTGGTAAAAGTATTGCAGTAGAATTTGCTAAACAAGGTGCAAATGTTGCATTTACATATAACGCTTCTGTAGATGCTGCAAAAGCTTTAGAAAAAGAACTTACCTCTTATGGTGTAACTGCAAAAGGATATCAATCTAATGCTGCAGATTTTAGTGCTGCACAAGAATTAGCTAAAGAAGTACAAAAACAATTTGGAAGCATAGATATTTTAGTAAATAATGCTGGTATTACAAAAGATAACTTGTTGATGCGTATTTCTGAAGAAGATTTTGATAAAGTGATAGAAGTAAACTTAAAATCTGTTTTTAACTTAACAAAAGCAGTCATAAGACCAATGATGAAACAAAGAGCAGGTTCTATTATTAATATGAGTTCTGTAGTTGGTTTAAAAGGAAATGCAGGACAAGCAAATTATGCAGCATCAAAAGCTGGTATTGTTGGTTTTTCTAAGTCTGTAGCTCTAGAACTAGGCTCTAGAAACGTAAGAAGCAACGTAATTGCACCAGGTTTTATAGAAACAGAAATGACAGCAAAATTAGATGAAGCTACTGTGCAATCTTGGAGAGATGGAATCCCTTTGAAAAGGGGAGGACAACCTATAGATATAGCAAACGCATGTGTGTTTTTAGCTTCTGATATGAGTGCTTACATTACCGGGCAAACTATATCTGTAGATGGTGGTATGTTAACGTAAAAACATATTTATAAATATAACTAAAGTTATAAACCTGCAATAAAATTAACGTTGTAGGTTTTCTTTTTTAGGATAGTTATTTATATCTTTCACACAAATAAAAAACATTGCAGTCTTTAACTTTATTGTATATCGTAATTGCTTTATTAATAAGTCTTTTTGTGGCTTATTTTCAGTATTTTTATAAAGCTAAAAATACGGCAAAAGTCACTATTTCACTTTTTTTTTTAAAAGCTTTATCACTTTTTTTATTGCTTTTACTGCTTATAAACCCAATAATAAAAACAACTACTTATCAAAATACAAAGCCTACACTTTCTGTTTTAGTAGATCATTCTAAATCTATTGAATTTTTTAACGAAGCAGTATCTGTAAAAGATATTGTAAATCAACTAAAAACAAACAATAGTTTAAACGATAAATTTGCGTTAGAAAACTTTGGTTTTGGCGATAATTTACAAGTTACAGATAGTGTTTTTTTTAATGCTAATGAAACCAATATTTATAAGGCCATAAACGGCTTAGATAATTTAAATAAAAGAAAAAATGCACCTATTATTTTAATAACAGATGGTAACCAAACCATTGGTAATGATTATGAGTTTATAAGTTCTAACAAAAAAATATATCCCATTGTTGTTGGAGATACCACTATATACAAAGACCTCAAAATAACTCAAGTAAATGTAAATAAGTATAGTTATATTAAAAATAAATTTCCTGTAGAAGTTATTTTAAATTATCAGGGCAAAGAAAGTATAACTACTAAATTTTCTATTTTTAATGGAGCTAAAATTGTTTTTACTAAGAATATTACTTTTTCTAAAGATGTAAATTCTAAAATTATAACCACAAATTTAACCTCAACTAAAGAAGGTTTAAATTATTATACTGCCTCTTTACAAAAAATAGAAAACGAAAAAAACACTCAAAATAACACCAAAAACTTTTCTGTAGAAGTTATAGACGAGCAAACAAAGGTATTAATTGTAACAGCTGTTTTACATCCAGATATTGGCGCAATAAAAAAGGCAATAGAAAGTAATAAACAACGTACAGTAGATGTTTTTTTAATTGATAAATTTAAAAAACAAATAAATGATTATCAATTAGTTGTTCTATGTGATCCAAACAATAAGTTTAATGATTTGCTGAATCAGATAAAACAAAATAATAGCAACTTTATTTTGGTTACTGGAACCAATACAGATTGGAATTTCCTAAATAAACAACAACTTGGTTTTTCAAAAAAGCACATCAATCAAACAGATAATTATGGCGCTAATTACAACAGTAGTTTTTTAACTTTTCTACAAAAGGATATTGGTTTTGATCAATTTGCTCCTTTAGAAGATAAATTTGGCGAAGTAATATTTTCGAAAGATCATCAAAATTTATTAACACAAAAAATAAATGGTATTCAAACAGAACAACCTTTGTTATCTGTTTTAGATGTAAATAATCAAAAAATTAGCGTTGTTTTTGGTGAAGGAATTTGGAAATGGAGAGCCAGTAGTTTTTTAAATACCAACTCCTTTCAAGAGTTTGACCAATTTATTGGAAATCTAGTGCAATTTACGGCATCCAATAAAAAAAGAAGTCGTTTAGAGGTAAATACAGATAATTTATATCCAGCCAACTCTAACATTAATATTTCTGCATTTTACACTGATAAAAATTATAAGTTTGATGCTAGAGCATCTATAGAAATTACTATAACAAATACCGCTACAAAAGAAGTTAAGAAGTTGCCTTTATCACTTATAAACAACTCTTATCAAGTTTCTATAGATAATTTAATTTCTGGTGATTATATTTTTAGTGTAGAGGTTTTAGGGCAAAATATTAAAAAATATGGTAAATTTAAGATATCAGATTACCAAATAGAAGAACAGTTTACGAGTGCGAACAAAAATAAATTACAAAAATTAGCCTCTAAAACAGGAGGAAAGCTGTATTATAAAAACCAAATAGAAAGCTTAATTCAACATCTAATAGAAGATAAAACCTATTTTACAACTCAAAAATCTATAGAAAAAGAACAAAATTTAATTGATTGGAAATGGATTTTATTTTTAGTGGTAGTTCTCTTTACTGCAGAGTGGTTTATCAGAAAATATTTTGGTAAAATCTAATCAACTACTTTAAAAATCCATCTTTTAAAGTGATAAAAGATAGTCTGTAAAATTATGATCATCACCATCATCATTCTGCTACTAACAATATGAGTATTTTTTTTTAAAATAATCGAATTTATTGGTGGTTTTACAGAAAAAAGTTTCGGTTATAATGTGTGATTTTATTTACCATTTAAGCGATTTTTTAAACTTTAGAATGCTAGAAAAGAATCTGAAACTATCAAAAAAGATATAAAAGTTGTTATGAATTGTATATTTATTTTAAATCATAGTACATTATAGTTTCATGATTTAGAAGATTGTGTTTATATAGATTGTGTTTCATCAAGTTAATTCGTAAATTTGATAAACTTTAAAATAAAAAAAATGTCAAGAAATCAAGCAGAACTTAATTTTCCAAAAGGTGGTGTCCTTTTTATTATAGCAGCCGTAGTTTTAATTATATTATTTTCTAGATCCACAGTAACTATTGGTCCTGGTGAAGGTGGTGTAGTTTTCGAAAGATTTGGAGATGGTATCAACATAGAAAAAACATATGGAGAAGGTTTTCAAATAGTAGCTCCTTGGAACGAAATGATTGTGCGTAAAGTGCGTCAGCAATCTATTTCAGATGAAATGAATGTTTTATCTGTAAACGGATTAGAAGTGAAGGTGAGTGGTACAGTTTGGTATGAACCAGAATTTTCTAAACTTGGACTTTTAATTAAAACAAAAGGAGAAGATTATGAGCGTGAATTATTAGATCCAGCAATTAATGCAGCTGCAAGAAGTGTTGTAGGGCGCTATACCCCAGAACAATTATATTCTAGTAAAAGAGATGTAATTGAACAAGAAATTTTAGATGAAGTAACAAAACTTTTAGCAGACCAATATTTAATTGTAAAAAGAGTTTTGGTAGAAGATGTAAAATTACCACCAACAATTAGAACCGCAATAGAAACTAAATTAAAGCAAGAACAAGAGTCTTTAGAATATGAGTTTAGATTAGCAAAAGCTAAAAAAGAAGCAGAAAGACAAAAAATTGATGCAGAAGGTAAAGCTGTGGCAAACAAAATTTTAAGTGCTTCTTTAACGGATAAAATTTTACAAGAAAAAGGCATTGAAGCTACTTTAGAGCTTTCTAAATCTCCAAATAGTAAAGTTGTTTTAATTGGTTCAGGTAAATCTGGTATGCCAATTATATTGGGTAACCAATAAAATAAAAAACATATTTTAAAAAAAAAATCTAGCTTTTGCTAGATTTTTTTTGTTTCATACTTGTTTAAATGTAATATCTAAAGTTCTGTAAAACAAAAAATATAGTGTAACTAATTTCTAGGTTCAACGTCTTATTTATGGACACTTTCCTAAAAACGGTGTAAGTTTAAAAATTCAGGGTTAAATGGACACTATCCTAAAAAGCTTCTATTGGTGTGGTTAATAAAAATGTTTCCCAATATAACAAAACTAAATTCTATTGCATTTAGTTTATTATTTGCTCTTATCTCCTTTATTGCTTTAACAATCTACCTTCTGAAGTTTTTATTTGTTTTTCTGTCATTATTTATTTCTTCATACCTTTTTTTTTAAATTAATTTTCATTTCTTAAACTTAAATACATTTAATTTTATTAACTATTTTATTGTAATCTTTTTTATTGTTTACAAAGTCTAATTCAGATACATCTACAATTAATAAATTTAAATCTTTTTGGCTGGTAATAAAGTTTTTATAACCCTCTTGTATTTTTTTAAGATAAGCAGATTCAATATTTTGCTCATAATTTCTCCCTCTTTTTTTAATATTTTCTAGTAACCTATCTGTGTTTTGATATAAGTAAACGTACAAGTCTGGTTTTGTTATTTCTTTATAAATAAGAGTAAACATTTTTCTGTATAAGAGATATTCATCTTCAGATAAAGTTACTTGTGCAAATATTAATGATTTAAATATATAATAATCTGAAACTAAAAAGTTTTTAAATAAGTCAAATTGTGCCAAATCATCGCTCAATTGTTGATATCGATCGGCTAAAAAACTCATTTCCAAAGGAAATGCATAACGTTCTTTGTCTTTGTAAAATTTAGGTAAAAAGGGATTATCTGCAAATCGTTCTAAAACTAGTTTAGAATTAAAATCTTCAGAAATCATTTTTGCTAAGCTGGTTTTTCCGGCACCAATATTACCTTCTATAGCAATATAATTGTATTTTTCTATAATAGGTAAAGGTCTTTTTAACTGTTTTTCTATAGCAGTTATTACAGAAGCATCTGTACAGTTTAAGAGACAGTTTTTTATAATTTCTTTTTGTATCGGATGTTTTATTTGACCAGCTATTTCTGCTAATGGAACAAGTACAAATTTACGTTCCAGCATTTTAGGGTGTGGTACAATTAATGATTCTGATAAAATAATTTCATCATTAAAAAGTAATATGTCTATATCTATATTTCTATTCTGGTATTCTTTTGTTTTTTTTCTTTGTCTTCCTAAGCTCTTCTCAATTTTTAGTAGTGAAGTAATTAATTTTAAAGAGTTTTGCTTTGTGGATACTTGTATGCAAATATTATAAAAATCGTTACCATTAAAACCCCAAGCCGGTGTTTTGTAGATTGATGATATTTTTTGAATATCACCAACTTCACGATCAATAGTATTGATGGCATTTTGTAGATTTTCAAGTTTGTTTCCTTGATTTGTTCCTAAAGATAAATATGTGGTGTGTTGAATTTTCATAAACAGTTTACAAAGAAAATAAAAGCATTTTATAAATCGGCTATAAAATAACAAAATCGCTAAAATTAATTAGCGATTTTGTTATTAAGAAAAATAGATTATCAACTAAGTGTAAATAAATAATACTTTTAGCCTATTAAAATTCATTTTATATGATATGTTTGCAAGTTATAGCACTTATTTATTACGTAAAATAGTTTTAGAAGCAATTTTAGTCTTGTTCATGTATCTACTCTTTTTGTCAGTAATATTTTTTAATTCTGAATACACAAACAGATATTCTTTTAAATTCTTTTTAGAAGCATATCAAATTATTAACCAGTATATTAAATCGTACAATTATAAAAGACTTCATTCTTCTTTAGGTTATAAATCATCTGTAGAAATGGAATTAATAATGAAAAATAATAAAAAAAAAAACTCAGGATTTAATCAATCCTGAGTTTTTGAAACTTACACACTTTATTAGATACTGCCTTTTCTTCTTATTTCAATTCTTTTTTAATTAAAAACTAAACTCTAATCCACCGTAAATTCCAAATGGATGACCTGGTCTTAAACCTGCAGGAACTCTAGAAGCTGCATAGGTGTTGTCTAATAAATTAATTACATTTAAGGTGGTACTTAAACGTTTTGTGATAAAATATTTACCAGATAAATCCACAATAAAATTAGCATCCACTCTTTCGTTATCAGGAATATTTCCTGTTCCTGCCAACGTTCTAAATTCTCCATTAAATCGTCCATTTATATTGATTTCAAAATCTTTATGTTCTATAGAAAAAGTGGTATTAAACTGATGTTTTGGTATGTAAGGCAATTCATCACCAGCAGTTACTGCCCCCCAAAAACTATCTGCTCCATTAAAACTATTTTTAAATTCTGTATTTGTAAATGTATATCCAAAAGAAATAGGAAAAGAGAATTTTGCATCTGAATTTGAAAAATTATAGTTCAATAATAATTCAATTCCGTTTACATTTACCTCACCAGCATTAAATTGATCTAAAGAACCTGTTCCTCCAGTTGCTGCTAAATCACTTCCTAAAAGATTTGAATAATCGTTAAAAAATCCGACAAATTCTCCTTGTAATTTTCCAAGATTAAAACGTGTTCCTAATTCGTAATTGATGCTTTCTTCTGGGGCTTGACCATCTTGATTTCCAGGAGGCGAAAATCCTTTGTGAACACCACCAAATAAAGAAAAATCGTTATTAAATTTATAATTTGCACCCATTCCTGGTATAAAAACGCCAACTGAATTTTCTCTAGTTGCTAAATTTACACCAGTTCTATTGACATCATTTTTACCAAAATCTTCTCTTTGTAAAGTGATGTTTTCATAACGCACACCAGGTGTAAACGTCCAATTATTATATTTTAATTTGTAAGTAATGTAAGATGCAAATGCGTTTGCGCTACTAATTCTATTGGCATTTGTGCCTTCAATCGCATCAGTTGTTAAAGACATAACACCTGTACTAGAAATACTATATTTATCTACCCATTGAAACCTATCTTCTTCATCATAATGATAACGCAAACCAATTTCTACATCATGAAAAGCATTTCCTTTATACCAATGGTAATCTAGTTTTGTTTGAATTCCTGTTGAGTAGTATTTTCTATTATTTGCTTTTACACCAATAGCATCAGCAGCAGAATTTACAGAACCATTTACAATGTTAAAATGATCTGCATAAGTTGATGGATCTTCTAAGATGTCTGCAATTCCTTTTTTTGTTCCATTAAAAGTAACATCATCTAGTTTATACCAGTTTCTAGCAAAATTGTTTTGATAAGCAGTGGTAGTAATTCTAACATTTTTAGAAAAATCTAAACGATGTGTAATCATATATTGAGTATGGTCTGTAACCATTCTATCTTCATTTGAAGAAGCGTATCTAGAAAAAGGGTTGGTATTAAAATCTTGTTCAGACAATCCTAAATAGGTTTCGTTTCCATCTTCATCTGAATATTGAAATTTAAACTCTAATGTCTGTTGTACACTAGCTTTTGGAAATAAATTAACACCAATTTTAGCGACAACATCGTTTTTGTTAAAACCAGTGTTTTTTCCACTTGGTAGGGTTTTAAATCCGTCTGAACCGTAATTTAAATACTCTAATACATAACCAAAATTTTTATTTCTTCCCCCAATTTTTGCATGTAATTGATTCGAATTAAAGCTACCATAACTTGCTCTAACTTTTCCACCAAATTCAGTGGGAATTTGAGCAGAAATCATATTGATAGCTCCACCAGTTGTAAAAGGGCCATATTGAACTTGACTACTTCCTTTTAAAACTTCTACAGCTTCCATTCTTGCAATTGTTGGAAAATAATAAGCAGATGACGCACTATATGGAGCAGGAGCAATCAAAACACCATCTTCCATTAAGGTTATTTTAGAACTTCTTTCTGGTGATGTTCCTCGTAAACTAATATTTGGACGTAAACCAAAACCATCTTCTTCGTAAATTGTTACTCCTGGCACACTTCTTAAAGCTCTATTTACATCTGTAAAACTAAATTTTTGTAATTCTTTTGGAGATAAATAATACGCAGCACCTGTTCTGTGTTTGGCTACATATTTATTTCCAAAAATTGTTTTTGTAGAAATAATAATTTCATCTAATTTTTGAATTGAGTCTAAGCTTGTGGTTTCTTTTTTCTTTTTTTGAGCAGATAAAACAACTGTAAATAAGATTGTTATGATTAATATACCTTTTCTCATTTTATTTAGATTAAATATAAATAGATTTTTTTAACGCGGCAAAGATACAACCCAGTTTGTGATTTACAAATTTTATTTAGAATAAATAAAAATAAATTTTAAAATATCCTGGTTATTAAAACATTACAATGATTTTTTTTTAAATTTAAAAGTTTAAACAATCATTTTTTAAAAGGTTAACAATATTATTTAAATTGATTTTAAATAAAAGTCAACTAAAAAGCTATTTTTTGATTTAGATATGATTGTTTAATTTTGTAAAAAATTTTTAATTATGTTACAAATCATTGATATTCAACAACAACTAATAAAAGAAAGGAATAAAAAACACCAATCTTTTAATGTTATACAGTGGGTACATCAAGTATTTGATGACATAGATACACAAGAAAAAAGTGTTTTAGAAAGATTGGTACAATCTCCCATAAATAAAACAACCAATACTTTTAACATTGATAGAATAGATGCTAATGCCATTTTTCACATTACTGAAATAAAAAAGATTTGTATCGACTTTAGACTTCGTTTTTTAGATACAAGATATTTTAAAGCAGATTATCCACAAGAAGTTATTGCTAAAATTAATGCTTTAGAAAAAGAGCATCACACAACTTTAGATGGTTTTAAAATAATTGCTCCTTCAAAATTATTCGAACTAAATGAAGCTGATGATCCATTACTTTTTGCACCTATGGGCAATGGTTATTATTATTTAATACATAAGTGGGGTAAAGATTTACATCCATTAAGAAAAGTAAAATATTGGGCAATTAAAAACGTAGAAAATCTTTTATGGGCAGTTTTATTTACGAGTATCTTTTGTACGTTTCTTACCAAAAATTTATTTTATGGAAACATGAATAATTTTGGGCACATTGCCATTTTATTTCTGTTTTTTGTAAAAGGAATCATTGGTATGTTCTTTTTTTATGGTGTAGCTTCTGGTAAAAATTTTAGTGCTTATTGTTGGACAAGTAAATACAATAAAATATCTTAACCCTAAATGCATATACAATTAAATAATAAGTTGTAAATTTGCATGCAATTATACCTTTAATTGCCATATGACAGCACACAACAACAAAATTTTAGGAGAAGGTTTAACGTATGATGACGTTTTATTAGTCCCTGCCTTTTCAGAAGTACTTCCAAGAGAAGTAAACATTCAAACAAAATTCACGAAAAACATCACTATAAATGTACCTATAGCTTCTGCAGCGATGGATACTGTAACAGAATCTGCTTTAGCAATTGCTATTGCAAGAGAAGGGGGGATTGGTGTTTTACATAAAAATATGACAATAGAGCAACAAGCTTTAGAAGTTAGAAAAGTAAAACGTGCAGAATCTGGTATGATTTTAGATCCAGTAACATTGCCGTTAACTGCAACTGTGTTAGATGCTAAAGCAAATATGAAAGAACACAGTATTGGTGGTATACCTATTGTTGATGAAAATGGTGCTTTAAAAGGAATTGTTACCAACAGAGATTTGCGTTTTGAGCACGACAATGCAAGACCCATTGTAGAGGTAATGACTAGTGAAAACTTAGTAACAGCCTCAGTAGGAACTTCTTTAAAAGATGCAGAAAAAATACTTCAAAATCATAAAATAGAAAAACTTTTAATTGTTGATGATCATTATACCTTAAAAGGTTTAATTACCTTTAGAGATATTACTAAGGTTACACAAAAACCAATTGCTAATAAAGATTCTTTTGGTAGATTAAGGGTTGCAGCTGCTTTGGGTGTAACTGGAGATGCTGTAGAAAGAGCAGAAGCTTTGGTAAATGCGGGGGTAGATGCTGTAATTATAGATACAGCTCATGGCCATACAAAAGGCGTGGTTACTGTTTTAAAACAAGTAAAAAGTAAATTTCCAAAACTAGATGTTGTAGTGGGTAATATAGCCACAGCAAGTGCCGCAAAATATTTAGTAGAAGCTGGTGCAGATGCAGTAAAAGTAGGTATAGGTCCAGGTTCTATTTGTACAACAAGAATTGTTGCAGGTGTTGGTTTCCCACAATTTTCTGCAGTTTTAGAGGTAGCTGCTGCTATAAAAGGTAGTGGAGTACCAGTAATTGCAGATGGAGGTATACGTTATACAGGTGATATCCCTAAAGCAATAGCAGCTGGTGCAGACTGTGTAATGTTAGGTTCTCTATTAGCGGGTACCAAAGAATCTCCAGGAGAAACAATTATCTACGAAGGAAGAAAATTTAAATCTTATAGAGGTATGGGCTCAGTAGAAGCAATGAAACAAGGTTCTAAAGATAGGTATTTTCAAGATGTAGAAGCAGATATTAAAAAATTAGTACCTGAAGGTATTGTAGGTAGAGTTCCTTACAAAGGAGATTTATTTGAAAGCATCCATCAGTTTATTGGTGGTTTAAGAGCGGGTATGGGCTATTGTGGTGCCAAAGATGTTGAAACCTTAAAAGAAACGGGTCAATTTGTTAGAATTACAGCAAGTGGAATTAACGAAAGCCATCCACATGATGTGGCAATTACAAAAGAAGCACCAAATTATAGTAGACGATAAACTACAATTTTAAAAATTTAAAAGCTCAAGAATATTTCTCTTGAGCTTTTTTTGTTAACTTTAAACCTAAATCCTTAACATTGTAAAGTCTATTTTATAAAGTAAACGAATTGTTTTTTTTTTTAAATAACCAACCTAAATAATTATAAGTTTTTAGAGTATCTTTTGTTATTATTTTTCTGTTAACACTTTGTGGATGGATAACAGATGTAAATGGTGCTTTGGTTACTTAAATTATTAGTAATAGGTCAAATATCTTTTTTAATTATGGGGTGTAAATTTTTAAAAGATAATTATAAAACTACAAAAACGTTTACAGACTTTTATGAAGATCATTTTATAAAAGAAGAAAATTATAGGTGAATTTATACAATATTGTCTTCTAAATTAAATTACTTTAAGAATTAGACATCGTATTTATTTAATGTTTAACGTATTGTTAATCAAATACATAGATACCTCACTACATGTTGGGTATAATATTGCCTATAATTAGTTATGTTAATAAATTGAGTTAAATAGCTATTTTTGGTAGTTGATTATTAATAAAAATCAAAAAAAACAAGAAATGGCAAAAACATTATTTGACAAGGTATGGGATTCTCATGTGGTACGTAGCGTAAAAGACGGGCCAGATGTGTTTTTTATTGATCGTCATTTTATACATGAAGTTACAAGTCCTGTAGCTTTTTTAGGATTAGAAAGTAGAGGAAACAGTGTGGTATATCCAGAGCGCACATTTGCAACTGCAGATCATAACACACCAACTATCAATCAGCATTTACCAGTAGCAGATGCTTTATCTGCCAATCAGTTAGACGCATTAGAAAGAAATGCGGCTAAATATGGTATTTCTCATTGGGGTTTGGGTGATAAAAATAACGGAATTGTACACGTTGTAGGTCCAGAAAACGGAATTACCCTACCTGGTGCAACGATTGTTTGTGGAGATTCACATACATCCACACATGGTGCTTTTGGTGCTATAGCTTTTGGTATTGGTACAAGTGAAGTAGAAATGGTATTATCTACACAGTGTATTATGCAACCAAAACCTAAAAAAATGCGTATTAATGTAAATGGAAAATTAGGTGCAGGTGTAACTCCAAAAGATGTGGCTTTATACATAATTTCTAAACAAACAACTTCTGGAGCTACTGGTTATTTTGTAGAGTATGCAGGAGATGTTTTTAGAGACATGTCTATGGAAGGTCGAATGACGGTTTGTAACCTTTCTATAGAAATGGGAGCAAGAGGAGGTATGATAGCTCCAGATCAAAAAACCTTTGAATATATTAAAGGACGTGCTTTAACTCCAAAAGGAGCAGATTGGGACAAAGCTATGAAATATTGGGAAACACTGCATACAGATGAAAATGCTCAGTTTGATGAAGAATTCAATTATGAAGCTTCAGATATAGAACCAATGATTACTTATGGTACCAATCCAGGAATGGGTATGGGCGTAACAAAATCGATACCAACTGCAGCAAATGTAGAAGGTGGAGCAGAAACCTATAAAAAGTCTTTAGGTTATATGTCTTTTAATGAAGGCGAAGCTATGATTGGAAAACCGATAGATTTTGTATTTTTAGGTTCTTGTACCAATGGTAGAATAGAAGATTTTAGAGCTTTTTGTTCTATTGTAGATGGAAGAAAAAAAGCAGACAATGTTACAGCTTGGTTAGTACCAGGATCTCACAAAGTTGTAGATCAAATAAAGGCAGAAGGTTTAGATAAAATTATATCAGATGCAGGTTTCGAGTTAAGAGAACCAGGTTGTTCTGCTTGTTTGGCTATGAATGATGATAAAATCCCAGCAGGAAAATTATCGGTTTCAACATCAAATAGAAATTTTGAAGGAAGACAAGGACCAGGATCTAGAACTTTATTAGCATCTCCTTTAGTAGCAGCAGCGTCTGCAGTAGAAGGTGTAGTTACAGACCCAAGAACATTATTAGTATAAAACTATAAGCTACAGGCTTAAAACCTTTAGCTCATTAAGAATCAAAAAATTGCTTAGAGCATAAAAGCTAAAAGCATAAAGCAAAACAAAATGGCATACGATAAATTTGAAGTATTAACAAGTACAGCATATCCATTACCAATAGAAAATGTAGATACAGATCAAATTATACCTGCTCGTTTCTTAAAAGCAACAGAGCGTAAAGATTTCGATATCAATTTTTTTCGTGATTGGAGATACAATGCAGACGGGACACCAAAAGCAGATTTTCCATTAAACAAAGAAATTTATGCAGGTTCTAAAATCTTAGTAGGAGGTAGAAACTTTGGTTCTGGTTCTTCTAGAGAACACGCAGCTTGGTCTGTGTACGATTTTGGTTTACGTTGCGTTATTTCATCGGCATTTGCAGATATTTTTAAAAATAACTGTTTAAATGTAGGAGTTTTACCAGTGCAAGTTTCTGCAGCATTTGCAGATAAATTGTTTGATGCAATTATGGCAGACCCCAAAACAGAAATCAAAGTAGATTTACCCAATCAAAAAGTAACTTTAGTAGCAACAGGAGAAACAGAATTTTTTGACATAAATACTTATAAGAAAGACAATATGTTAAATGGTTTTGATGATATTGACTATTTAAAAAATATGGAAGAAGAAATTACTAATTTTGCAGAAAGAAGACCTTTCTAAATGTTTTTCTCGAGAAAACGGGAAACCAAAAAAAGATTTTTTTTTCAAATTTGATAGGATGATTCAAAGAAAAATAGAAATAATGGATACGACATTGCGTGATGGAGAACAAACATCAGGTGTGTCGTTTTCAGTTTCTGAAAAATTAACCATTGCAAAACTGCTTTTAGAAGAGTTGCATGTAGATCGTATAGAAATAGCATCTGCAAGAGTTTCTAAAGGTGAACTAGAAGCTGTACAAAAAATTACTTCTTGGGCTTCAGAAAACAATCAATTAAACAAAATTGAGGTTTTAACTTTCGTTGATGGAGGAAAATCTATCAATTGGATGATAGAGGCTGGTGCAAAAGTGCAGAACTTGCTAACCAAAGGTTCTTTAAATCACTTAAAACACCAACTTAAAAAAACACCAGAACAGCACTTTACAGCAATTAAACAAACTATTGAATTAGCTGCAGAAAACAACATTAAAACCAATGTTTATTTAGAAGATTGGTCTAATGGTATGCGCAATTCTAAAGAATATGTCTTTGAGTTTTTAAATTTTTTATCAACACAAAATATAGAACGTATTTTATTGCCAGATACTTTAGGCGTTTTAACTCCCAAGGAAACATTTACTTTTATAGAAGAAGTAAAACAAAAATATCCAACAACACATTTTGATTTTCATGGTCATAATGATTATGACTTAGGTGTTGCCAATGTGATGGAAGCTGTTTATGCAGGTATTAACGGCTTACACTTAACCATAAACGGAATGGGAGAACGTGCAGGGAATGCACCTTTAGCAAGTGTTGTAGCTGTAATTAATGATTTTATGAATGGTGTTGAAATTTCTGTAGATGAAACTGCTTTAAACAAAGTTAGTAAGTTGGTAGAAACGTTTTCTGGCTTTAGAATCCCTGTAAATAAACCCGTAGTTGGTGCAAATGTTTTTACACAAACTGCTGGTATTCATGCAGATGGAGATAATAAAAACAATCTTTATTTTAATGATTTAATGCCAGAACGTTTTGGTAGAAAACGTAAATATGCATTAGGTAAAACATCAGGTAAAGCTAATATTCAAAAAAATTTACAAGATTTAGGTATCAGCTTAAATGATGATGAACTAAAGAAAGTTACCCAAAGAATTATAGAACTGGGAGATAAAAAAGAAGTGGTTTCTCAAGACGATTTACCATATATTATTTCTGATGTTTTAGATAGCGATACAATAGAAAAACGCGTAGTTGTAAAAAATTATGTATTGGGTCATGCAAAAGGTATGAAACCTTCCACTACTTTAAAATTAATAGTAGAAGGAGTAGAATACGAGGCTCATGCACAAGGTGATGGGCAATTTGATGCTTTTATGAATGCACTTAGAAAATTGTATAAAACACATAGCAAAAAAGATTTACCAGACTTGGTAGATTATGCCGTTAGAATTCCTCCAGGAAGTCATTCTGATGCTTTGTGTGAAACCATTATTACATGGAAAAAAGAAAAACAAGAATTTATAACACGGGGTTTAGACTCAGATCAAACAGTATCTGCCATTAAAGCCACAGAAAAAATGTTGAATATAATTTAAATTAGTCAATAATCTTTAAACGTTAGTCAGCGCTACATTTGACTAAAGTCTAAAGTCTACAAACAATAAAAAAATGAAATTAAATATCGCATTATTAGCAGGAGATGGAATTGGTCCAGAAGTAATAGACCAAGCAGTTAAAGTATCGGATGCTATTGCAAAAAAGTACAATCATGAAATTAATTGGAAACCAGCATTAACAGGTGCAGCTGCTATTGATGCAGTTGGAGAGCCTTATCCAGATGAAACGCACGAAATTTGTGCATCTTCCGATGCCGTTTTATTTGGCGCTATTGGGCATCCACGTTTTGATAATGATCCTTCTGCAAAAGTAAGACCAGAACAAGGTTTGTTAAAAATGCGTAAAAAATTAGGTTTGTTTGCAAATGTAAGACCTACATTTACGTTTCCATCATTATTAGATAAATCACCTTTAAAAAGAGAACGTATTGAAGGAACTGATTTGGTCTTTTTACGAGAGTTAACTGGAGGTATTTATTTTGGTGAAAAGGGTAGAAGAGAAGAAGGCGAAACCGCTTTTGATAATTGTGTTTACACAAGAGCAGAAGTACAACGTCTAGCAAAAAAAGGTTTTGAGTTGGCTATGACTCGTGGTAAAAAACTATGTTGTGTAGACAAAGCGAATGTTTTAGAAACTTCAAGATTATGGAGAGAAACTGTGCAGGCTATGGAAAAAGATTATCCAGAAGTAGAAGTTTCTTACGAATTTGTAGATGCAGTTGCCATGCGTTTGGTTCAATGGCCAAATAGTTACGATGTATTAATTACAGAAAATTTATTTGGAGATATTTTAACCGATGAAGCATCTGTAATCTCTGGTTCTATGGGCTTAATGCCAAGTGCTTCTTTAGGTGCAGAAATTGGTTTGTTTGAGCCAATTCATGGTTCTTATCCTCAGGCAACAGGTTTAAATATTGCAAATCCTATGGCTACTGTATTATCAGCAGCAATGATGTTCGAAAATTTTGGATTACAAGAAGAGGGTAAAGCAATTAGAGATGCTGTAAACAAAGCTTTAGAAAAAGGGGTTGTAACAGAAGATTTAGCTGATGGACAAAAATCTTACGGCACAAAAGAAGTAGGAGATTGGTTGGCTGAAAACATCTAGTTTTTCATAAAAAAAATAAACATTAAAGGTGCTGTTTTGTAATTTTTTCTTGTTTATTTTTGAAAAAAAATAATTACATGAAATTACAAAATGCACTTTTTTTTATTGCTTTAATTTTTAGTATTTTTTCTATAAATGCACAAATTAAAGGTAAGGTAGTAGATGCTTTAGATAATTACCCTTTAGAATATGCAAGTGTTGCTATTTATAAAGTTGCTGATAAAAAACTAGTAACAGGTGTTGTTACCAATTTAGAAGGTTTTTTTATTATTGATGCAATAAGACCTGGTAATTATTATATTGAAGTTACATTTTTAGGCTATGAAACTAAAGTAATTAAAAGTATACATCCAAAAAGTAAAGGAGCATTAATAAACCTAGATACTATTAAACTTGTTCTAGGCTCAGCAAATCAATTAAACGAAGTTGTTTTAAGAGCAGAAAAACAAATGGTTTCTCATAAAATTGATAGGCAAGTTTTTGACACCCAAAAATATCAAACTACAGTTGGTGGAAATGCCGTTGATGTAGTACGTAATTTACCATCGGTAACAATTAATGGTTTGGGTGAAATTAGTGTAAGAGGAAGTAAAGGTTTTACAGTTTTAATAAACGAAAAACCTACACAAGGTGATGCAAGTACTATTTTAGCACAATTACCAGCCAATGCTATAGAAAAAATCGAATTAATTACAGCTCCGTCAGCAAAATATGATCCAGAGGGAAAAGGAGGTATTTTAAACATTATTACAAAAAAAGGAGCTATAGATGGTACTTTTGCACAAATAAATTTACGAGGTGGATTTCCATCTATAGAAGATTACGATACGCAAGTTGCTGCAAAGCGTTTTGGTGTAGATGCCACAATTAATAAAAGGTCTGGTAAATGGAACTTGTCTTTTGGAGCAAGTTATCAAAGAAACGACAAAACAGGTAGAAGAGAAGGAGATATGTTTATCATTAATACTCCAGAGAATACAACCACTTTTTTGCCTTCTAATGGTGAGCGTAGTTTTGATGAAGTTACATACAATGGTCGTTTTAACGTCGATTTTACTCCAGATGATAAGCATAATTTTTCTGTAGGATTCTTTGCAGGAAAAAGAACTAAAGATCGTTTAGCCGATATTGTCTATAATAATTATGCAGTTTCTCCAATAAATAGTAACAATCGCTTGTATAAGCTTACCTATTTTAATCATAATTTAAGAACTAGAAAAGGAGATTTTGCATTGGGTAGTTTTGATTATATTCATAAATTTAACAATGACTCAAAATTATCAACTTCAATTTTATATGAATATACTTTTTTAGGTGGGCCAACAGAGAACGATAATTTAGGTTTTCCTAATAATGCTATTGTGTATCAAAGAGAATTTAATACTAATGATAATCCTTTGCATGGAAATCGCTTTAATTTAGATTATCAATGGAAACCATTTTCTTTTGGGATTTTAGAAACAGGATATCAATTTAGAAATTTAGAGCATACAGGTAAATTTGTATACGAAAGAGATGGGAATTTAGTGCCAGAGTTTTCTAGTGATGTAAGCTTAAAAAGAGTAATCCATTCTGGATATGCACAACTTTCTGGAGCAAAAAATAAATGGAGCTATAATGTTGGTGTACGTTTAGAGTCAATGGATAGAGAATATAAAGAAACATTGCAAAGTGATGGAATAGAAAATGTTTACAATTTAGATTTTGTAAAGTTATTTCCTTCAGCATCCTTACAATATAAAATTAATGATAAAACAAATATTAAAACTGCATATAGCAAAAGAGTAGAAAGAACTACAACTTTTAAAATGAATAGTTTTGCAGAACGTGAGCATTCAGAGGTTTTTGAACAAGGTGATAATACTTTACAACCAGAATTTATTGATTTAATTGAACTAGGTATCACTAAAAAATTAAACGGTGGAAATTCAATTTATGCAACAGGGTATTTTAGACATGTAAAGAACGTTATTAATAGAGTAAATACTTTAGCGTATCAATCTAATGGTGCTGTAATCGATAGCATTATTAATAGAGTCTATTCTAATGTTGGAAATAGTAATTCAATAGGTTTAGAAGTAGGAGCTACAATGAAAGTCTCAAAAAATTGGACAAACTTTATTGGTGTAAATGCTTATAATTATGATATTGATGGCGTTTTAAATTTTAAACATAGAGATGGTGTTGAACGTAATTATAATATTGATACCAATTCCACAATTTATTCTATCAATTTAAATACTACTTATAATTTTTGGCAAAATGCTTCTGTGCAGTTCACATTTAATTATTTGTCTGATAGGGTTACAGCTATGGGTGAAGATTCTCGATTTTATTCACCAAACCTAACGTTTCGAAAAAAGTTTATGGAAGATCGATTGACGGCTACTTTGCAGTGGCAGAATATAGATATGGGGCTATTTAAAACAAATGAACAACGCATTACCACCTCAAGTGCTAATCAGTTTTATACCACAACAAATTATGTGTATGAAGTTGATATGATTACCCTAAACTTATCTTACACGTTTAACGCTGCTAAAAATAAATCGAAGTTTATTGATAGTGAATTTGGTAAAAGAGAGTTTTAATTACAAATTGTAAAACTCCATACTCTCAATAATCAATTCTTCAGCAACTTTACAGTCTAATTTAAAATTTTCGTAATCGTTTAAAAGCACAAAATTTACTTGTCCGTTTACGTTTTTCTTATCATGCTTAAGTAGTTCTATAATAGAAACAAAATCTTCTTTTAAAAGATTTATTTTATCGTAAATAGCTAGAACTACTTCTTTTACTTCTGCAACTTTTTCTTCAGGAAAACCTAATAATTTAGAAGACATATAACTTTCGCAAACCATCCCAATTGCAATAGCTTCTCCATGTGTTAAGTTTTCTTTGTTTTCAGACTCTAAGTAAAAAGACTCTATCGCGTGTCCTAAAGTATGACCAAAATTTAAAATTTTACGTATGTTTTTTTCTTTGGGGTCTTCTAAAAC
This sequence comes from Polaribacter sp. YIW18, assembly GCF_057219325.1. Lineage (NCBI taxonomy): Bacteria > Pseudomonadati > Bacteroidota > Flavobacteriia > Flavobacteriales > Flavobacteriaceae > Polaribacter > Polaribacter sp. YIW18. The sequence goes on from NZ_JBXVVE010000004.1 coordinate 265,620, forward strand.
AACTTCGTTTTTTATCTCAATAGATCTAAATATTAAATCTTTGATATGTAGGTCTTTATTTTGTTTTATCTCATTAAATAGTTTAATATCGTAAGTAACACCGTATTTAATAATTTCAGCCATTCCAGATTTTATTTCTCTAGGCGTAACTGTTTCTAAATAAGCAGCATCTACCAATACCATTTCTGGGTTTGCAAACAAACCAATTTGATTTTTCAACACTCCTAAATCTACACCTGTTTTTCCACCTACAGAAGCATCTACCATAGATAATAAAGTGGTTGGTACATTTACAAAATCAATTCCTCGTTTAAAACAAGAAGCCACAAAGCCACCTAAATCTGTTATAACACCACCACCTAAAGTAATTAAGAGACTTTTTCTATCACCACCTAATTCTGTAATAGCATTCCAAACACCAATACAAGTTTCTAGATTTTTATTAATTTCTCCAGACTCAATTTCTATTATTTCAATCCTGTTTTCTGCACTAAAATTTCTTATAAATTTAGGATAACAATGCTCAAAAGTATTCTCATCAACCAAAATAAAAATAGTTGAGTAGTTGTTTTTAGTTACTAAAGTAGACAATTTTTTATACGCTTTGTCTTGAAAATGAACAGGATAACTTATGGCTTTTATAGATTTCATCATAAAAATATTGAAAGTGCAAATTAACTAGAAATTATTGAATTATTTATACTCTTCAACTATCTTTGTTTTAAATTTTGATAGCTTCAAATGAATTTTTTTAATAACACACAAGTTGCTTTTGCACTAAAAACAGACTCTCAGCTAGAAAGAGCCTATTTTTTGTTTAAAATGATTCAAAACCAACCCTTAGTTAGAATTGGTAGTGCATTAACAAATTTTGCTTTAAAAGCACATTTACCTATAGAAGGTTTAATTAGAACAACGGTGTTTGATCACTTTTGTGGCGGTGTTACCGAAGAAGACTGTATGCCAATTATAGAAAACATGTACAACAATGGCAATGTACATAGTGTTTTAGATTATTCTGTAGAAGGTAAAGACAAAGAAACAAGTTTTGATGAAGCTTTAGAGAAGGTTTTAAAAATTGTAAATTTTTGCGCAGAAAAAAAATCCATTCCATTTGCGGTTTTTAAACCCACAGGTTTTGGGCGATTTGCATTGTATCAAAAAATTACTGAAAGCAACCAATTATCAACAGAAGAAAAAAAAGAATGGGCTAGAGTAGAAGCGCGTTATCACAAAGTATGTAAAGTAGCATTAGAGAAAGATGTACCCTTATTAATTGATGCAGAAGAAAGTTGGATGCAAGATGCAGCAGATCAATTAATAGAGCAATTAATGGAAACTTACAACAAAGAAAAAGCCATAGTTTTTAATACTTTACAAATGTATAGGCATGATAGACTTGCCTATTTAAAAAAACTGCACAAAAAAGCTCTCCAAAAAGGGTTTCATATCGGTATAAAAGTGGTAAGAGGTGCTTATATGGAAAAAGAAAGAGAAAGAGCCGAAGAAAAAGGGTACCCATCACCAATTTGCGAACACAAACAAGCCACAGACATTAATTTCGATGAAGCTGTAAAATACATGATGGAACACAAAAATATGGCTATTTTTATAGGAACACATAATGAAAAAAGCTCTTATTTAGGTATGGAATTAGCAGACAAATACAAAATTAGTAAAAACGATGTAAGACTTTGGTTTGGGCAACTATTTGGCATGAGCGATCATATAAGTTACAACCTTGCAAACCAGCAATACAATGTTGCAAAATACTTACCTTTTGGGCCAGTAAGAGATGTTATGCCTTATCTAATTAGACGTGCAGAAGAAAACACTTCAGTTGCAGGGCAAACAAGTAGAGAGTTAAACCTGTTAAAAGCAGAAAGAAAACGTAGAAAATTATAATGCAAACTGTAGAAGAAATAAAACAGTTACTTCATAGAAATAAACTGAGGTTACATCAAGAGTTGTTACAAAGCAAAGAAGCTTACCATTTAATTAAAAAATCTACACACTCGCATTTAACAGAAGAAGAAAAGCAAAAAATTAAAATTCAACTGTTAGATATTTGCAAAGCCATACCCGCTTTTACGGTTTTTATGCTTCCAGGAGGCGCATTATTACTACCCTTATTAATCAAATTAATACCAGATATTTTACCATCTGCCTTTCAAGAAGATCCAGAAACAGATAACAAATAAAATAATTTGGGCGTTCCCTTTCAGGTCGCGCTTTCCATTACAAGTCCTCGTTCGTAAACTCACTGTGGGCTTTCCATTGCAATCGCTAACGCACTTATCTAGAAGATTTTTGCTAACATCAAAGTAAAAGAAACTCTATAAAAACCTGTTTTTAAGGCATTAAAAAAGTACAACGTAAAAATAATTAGCTATTTTTCGTATAATTCGTGTCTAAACAACTACTTTTGCACGAAATTTAAGAAAGCACAAATGCAATCAATAAGAAACATCGCAATTATTGCCCACGTAGACCATGGTAAAACTACTTTGGTAGACAAAATTATAGATCAAGCAAAAATTTTAGACGATCGTAAAGAGCGTACAGATTTATTGTTAGATAATAACGATTTAGAAAGAGAAAGAGGAATTACCATTCTTTCTAAAAACGTATCTGTAAATTACAAAGATGTAAAAATTAATGTAATAGACACACCAGGTCACGCCGATTTTGGAGGAGAAGTAGAACGTGTATTAAAAATGGCAGATGGTGTTTTGTTATTGGTAGATGCTTTTGAAGGCCCAATGCCACAAACTCGTTTTGTATTAGGTAAAGCGATAGAATTAGGTTTAACACCAATTGTGGTTGTAAATAAAGTAGACAAAGAAAACTGTACTCCAGATTTAGTACACGAAAAAGTGTTCGACTTAATGTTTGCTTTAGAAGCCTCAGAAGAACAACTAGATTTTACAACCATTTACGGTTCAGCAAAAAATGGTTGGATGTCTACAGATTGGCAAGAACCAACAGACAATATTATTCCTTTATTAGATGCTGTTTTAGAAGCTATTCCAGAAGCACCTTATAGAGAAGGTTCTCCACAAATGCAAATTACCTCTTTAGACTTTTCTGCTTTTACAGGTAGAATTGCAATTGGACGTGTATTTAGAGGAGATTTAGAAATAGCAAAAGACTATATGCTTATGAAAGCAGATGGTTCTACCAAAAAAGTAAGAATTAAAGAATTGCACGTTTTTGAAGGAATGGGTAAAGCTTCTGTAGAAAAAGTAAGAAGTGGAGACATTTGTGCAATAACAGGTATAGAAGGTTTTGAAATTGGTGATACCATTGCAGATTTAGAAAACCCAGAAGCCTTACCAAGAATAGAGGTAGACCAACCCACAATGAGTATGTTGTTTACCATTAACAACTCGCCATTTTTTGGTAAAGAAGGTAAGTTTGTAACATCTCGTCATTTACGTGACAGATTGTTTAAAGAAATGGAAAAAAACTTAGCTTTAAGAGTAGATACTACAGATTCTGAAGATAAATTTAATGTTTTCGGACGTGGAGTTTTACACTTATCCGTTTTAATAGAAACCATGCGTAGAGAAGGTTACGAGTTACAAGTAGGAAGACCACAAGTAATTATTAAAGAAATAGATGGTGTAAAATCAGAACCTTACGAAACACTTTCTATAGACGTGCCAGAAGATGTAGCCTCTAAAGCAATTAACTTAGTTTCTTTACGAAAAGGAGACTTGTTAATTATGGAGCCAAAAGGAGATTTACAACATTTAGAATTTACAATTCCTTCTAGAGGATTAATTGGTTTACGTAATAAAATCTTAACAGCAACAGCTGGTCAAGCAATTATAAACCACCGATTTTCAGAGTACGGGCCTTATAAAGGCGATTTCTCCGAAGAAATAAAAGGAGCTATTGTATCATCTGCAGCAGGTAAAGCAACAGCTTATGCAATTGATAGATTACAAGACAGAGGTCGTTTCTTTATAGATCCTAATCAAGATATTTACATTGGTCAGGTTGTGGGAGAAAACGCAAAGTCTGATGATATGGGTGTAAACCTTATCAAAGGTAAAAAATTAACCAACGTTCGTTCTTCAGGTACAGATGATAGTGTAAAAATTGCACCAAAAATCGATTTCTCTTTAGAAGAATGTATGGAGTATATTAAAGCAGACGAGTATTTAGAAGTAACTCCAGAAAGCTTACGTATGCGTAAAATTAATTACAGACCATAATTTTAGTTAAATTATAAAAACAAAAAAGCTCAAGAATTTATTTTCTTGAGCTTTTTTTTGTTCCATTAACATATTTCTAAAATAGTCAAATTTTAATTTGTTAAATATAAATTAAAGAATTTATATTTTTTTTAAGAAGGTAAAGGATAATATCTTGAATATTTCAAATCAAAAATTAACAAAAACGACAATTTTGATAAATATTGAACCCGATTCAAAAATTTTACAAAAATCATTTTGATTTAAAGAAATAAAATTAAGATATTTGCACAAACAAAAAAAAATGAACTTTACTCAAAACCATCATCATTTATATAATTGCTCTCAAGCGATGTAGAAATGTATTGAATAAAGTCTAATATATTATACAAACCCGTTTGAGAAAATCAAACGGGTTTTTTATTTTAAAATCATAAAATGATTTTAAAATAACCCTGAAGAAAGTCAGGATCAATAAAACAATAAATTTGTCATTCTTGCGAAGGCAGGGATCTAAACCAAATTTGCTCAGGCAACATAAAAAACAAAAATGAACAACTTAAGAATTGCAGTACAAAAATCAGGAAGGTTAAATGAAGATTCTATGAGAATCTTAAAAGACATTGGTATTTCTATAGACAATGGTAAAGACCAATTAAAAGCAGCAGCTAGAGATTTTCCTGTAGAAGTATTTTATTTAAGAAATGGAGATATTCCTCAATATTTACAAGATGGAGTGGTAGATGCAGCCATTATTGGCGAAAACGTTTTAATTGAAAAAGGAAACAATATTGAATTTGTAGAACGCTTAGATTTTTCTAAATGCAAGGTTTCTATTGCTGTTCCTAAAGAATCTAAAGCCAGTTCTTTAAAAGATTTAGCAGGCAAACGCATTGCAACTTCGTATCCAGAAACTGTTAAAAAGTTTTTAACAGCACAAAATATAGAAGCAAATTTGCACATTATTAATGGTTCTGTAGAAATTGCCCCAAATATTGGGTTGGCAGATGGTATTTGCGATATCGTTTCAAGTGGTTCAACGCTATTTAAAAACGGTTTAAAAGAAATTGAAGTATTATTAAAATCAGAAGCTGTTTTGGCAGTTTCTCCAGAAATTTCTGCAGAAAGAAAAGCCATTTTAGAGAAAATCCAATTTAGAATTCAATCGGTATTAAAAGGAAGGCAATCTAAGTACATTTTGTTAAACGCACCCAACGAAAAATTAGATGAAATTTTGGCCTTATTACCAGGTATGAGAAGTCCTACAGTTTTGCCATTGGCAGAAAATGGGTGGAGTTCTGTACACACCGTAATTTCTAAAAATCAGTTTTGGGAAATTATAGACGAATTAAAAGCCAATGGTGCAGAAGGTATTTTAGTTTGTCCAATCGAAAAAATGGTACTTTAAATTTAGTTTATAAATTTAAAGTATGCTGAACTTGTTTCAGCATCTAATATTATAAACAAGATGATATTTTTTTGGGCGTTTTAACGGGCTTTTCGCACTCGCTTTTTTTCTGAAAAAGAAAAAAGAGCTCAAACAGTTGCTACAATCCCTAACGCTCACGCATGTTAATAAGAGAATAGAATGATGAAAGTAATTAGTAATCCATCAAAAAAAGACTGGAAACAAATTCTAGAAAGACCTACAAAAACTGTTGATGATATAGAAGGTATCGTACATGAGGTTTTTGCTGAAATTCAAAAGAATGGAGATACAGCAATTAACAAATACACACAAAAGTTTGATGGTGTTTCCTTAGAAAATAATATTGTTTCTAATGCAGAAATAGAAGAAGCCATCAATTTGGTTTCTCAAGATTTAAAACAGGCTATTACCCTAGCAAAAACAAATATTACTAATTTTCATACAGCACAAAAAACAGTAAAAGTAGCTGTAGAAACTGCAACTGGTGTTTCTTGTTGGCAAGAAAAAAGACCTATTACAAAAGTTGGCTTGTACATTCCTGGTGGAACAGCCCCATTATTCTCAACAGTTTTAATGTTAGCAATTCCAGCACAAATTGCAGGGTGTAAAGAAATTGTGTTGTGTTCTCCACCTAATAAACAAGGTAAAATTCACCCAGCAATTTTATATACAGCCAATTTATGTGGTGTAACTAAAATTGTAAAAGTGGGTGGTATCCAAGCCATTGCTGGTTTAACTTTTGGTACTAAAAATATACCGCAAGTCTATAAAATTTTTGGTCCAGGTAACCAGTTTGTAACAGTGGCAAAACAATTGGCAACCAAATTTGGTGTAGCTATAGATATGCCTGCAGGTCCAAGCGAATTATTAGTAGTTGCAGATGATTCTGCAAAGGCAAGTTTTGTAGCATCAGATTTATTAAGTCAAGCAGAACATGGTGTAGATTCTCAAGTTATTTTGGTATCTACTTCTAAAAAATTAATATCAGAAGTAGAAAAAGAAATCAACACACAAATTTTAGAGCTACCAAGAAAAGAAATAGCGCAAAAAGCTATTGAAAACTCAAAGTCAATTTTTTTAGAAACAAATGAAACTGCATTAGAATTAATTAACGAATATGGCCCAGAACACTTTATTGTTTGTACCAATGATAACAATTTTTATATACAAAATATAGAAAATGCAGGATCTGTTTTTATTGGAAATTATACTCCAGAAAGTGCAGGAGATTATGCTTCTGGAACCAACCATACATTACCAACAAACGGATTTACAAAAGCATATTCTGGTGTAAATTTAGACAGTTTTACAAAAAGTATTACGTTTCAAGAAATTAGTAAAACAGGAATTCAGAACATAGGAAATGCTATAGAACTAATGGCAGAAACAGAAGGCTTACAGGCGCATAAAAATGCAGTAACTTTACGTTTAAATGATTTAAAATAGAATGTCATTCCCATGAAAATGGGAATCCACAGTAAAATAGATTCCTGCTTTCTCAGGAATGACAAGAAAAAGTAATGAAGACAAATTTCAACATAAAAAATCTCATCAGAGAAAACATCAAAAGCATTACACCCTATTCCTCTGCAAGAGACGAATATAAAGATGCTTCATCAGATAAAATGGTGTTTTTAGATGCCAATGAAAATCCATTTGAAAATGGAGTAAATAGGTATCCAGATCCGCAGCAAAATTCAGTAAAAGACTTATTGTCTGCTATTAACAATGTTTCAAAAAAGCATATTTTATTAGGTAATGGTAGTGATGAAGTGTTGGATTTAATCTTCCGAGCATTTTGTGAGCCAAAAGAAGATAACATCATTACTTTACCACCAACTTACGGAATGTATTCAGTGCTAGCGAATATCAACAATATAGAAAACAGAAAAGTTTTATTAACGCAAGATTTTCAACCAAAAGTTGATGAAATTTTAGCAAAAGTAGATGCAAAAAGTAAAATTTTGTTTTTATGTTCACCCAACAATCCTTCAGGAAATAGTTTTACATCTAAAAAAATAGAAGAATTATTACAGAAATTTAATGGTTTAGTAGTAATTGATGAAGCTTATATCGATTTTTCTGAAGAAAAAAGTTGGTTAGAAAAATTAACAGCATTTCCAAACTTAATCATCACACAAACACTTTCTAAAGCTTATGGTTTGGCAGGAATAAGATTAGGAGTATGTTATGCTTCTGCACAAATAATTGCTGTTTTAAACAATATAAAACCACCGTATAATGTAAACGAATTAACACAACAAAAGGCTATTGAACGTTTGCAAAAGGTAGAAGAAGTACAAGAAGAAATTGGTAAGATTAAAGCAGAAAGAAATCAATTAATTGTGTGTTTAAAAGAAATCGATTTTATCAAAGAAATTTACCCAACAGATTGTAATTTTGTTTTGGTAAAAGTAGACGATGCCACAAAACGTTACAATCAATTGGTTGCAAAAGGTATTGTAGTTAGAAACAGAACTACCCAACCTTTATGTGAAAACACATTGCGTTTTACAATTGGAACGAATTTGGAGAATGAGAAATTGATTCGTGTTTTAAAAACAACCGAATAATGTAAATAAAGACCTCACAGGTTTTTAAAACCTGTGAGGTCTATAAAATAATAGATAATGAGTAAGAAAGTATTATTCATAGATAGAGATGGAACTTTAGTGCTAGAACCACCTGTAGATTATCAGTTAGATAGTTTAGAAAAGTTAGAATATTATCCAAAAGTTTTTCAATACATGGCTAAAATAGCCTCAGAATTGGACTACGAATTGGTAATGGTTACCAATCAAGATGGTTTAGGAACCGATTCTTTTCCAGAAGACACCTTTTGGCCAGCTCAAAATAAAATTATTACTGCTTTTGAAAAAGAAGGTGTTGTTTTTTCGGCAGTTTATATAGATAAAACTTTTCCACATGAAAATGCTGAAACCAGAAAACCAAGAACAGGTTTGTTAACCAACTATTTTTCTGAGGAATATGATTTAGAAAATTCTTTTGTTCTGGGTGATAGAATCACGGACATGGAATTGGCTAAAAATTTAGGTGCCAAAGGAATTTATTTGTCTGAAAACCCAGAGTTAGGTGCAAACGAAATTGAAACTTCAAAACAAGAAATTTTAGATTGTATTGCCTTAAAAAGTACAGATTGGGCAAACATTTATCAGTTTTTAAAATTAGAAGACAGAGTTGCAGAAATCACCAGAAACACTAATGAAACTAAGATTTACATCAAACTAAACTTAGACGGTTCTGGTAAAAATAATATCAATACAGGATTATCTTTTTTCGACCACATGTTAGACCAAATAGGGCGTCATGGAAATATGGATTTGACCATAAAAGTAGATGGAGATTTAGAGGTTGATGAGCATCACACTATAGAAGACACCATGATTGCTTTTGGAGAACTGTTCAACAAAGCCTTAGGTAATAAATTAGGTATAGAAAGGTATGGCTTTTGCTTGCCTATGGACGATTGTTTAGCACAAGTTGCTGTAGATTTTGGAGGTAGAAACTGGCTAGAATGGGATGCAGAATTTAAGAGAGAAAAAATTGGAGATATGCCAACAGAAATGTTTTTTCATTTGTTTAAATCGTTTACAGATGGTGCAAAATGTAATTTGAATATAAAAGCAGAAGGCGTAAACGAACATCACAAAATAGAAGGCATTTTTAAAGCTTTTGCAAAAGCAATGAAAATGGCAGTAAAAAGAGATGCGAATAAGATGTTTTTACCTTCTACAAAAGGACTTCTTTAGCCCATCCTAACCTTCCCAAAGGGAAGGAATGAATTATGGAATCGTTGCGAGTATAAACAATATTGAATAACTGAAAGTTATTTTAAACAAATGAATAAAGAAATAAAAAATATAAATTACAAGAGTGAGAGTTCTTCCCCTTTGGGGAAGTCAGATGGGGCTTTGGTAATTATAGATTACGGTGCAGGAAACATTAAAAGTATTCAATTTGCTTTTAAACGTTTAGGTATTAATGCTGTTTTAACAAATACTATTGATGAAATTAAAGCTGCTGATAAAGTAATATTTCCAGGAGTTGGAGAAGCAAGCTCCGCCATGAAAATGTTACAAGAAAGTGGCTTAGATAAACTGATACCGACTTTAAAACAACCCGTTTTAGGCATTTGTTTAGGAATGCAGTTAATGTGCAATCATTCAGAAGAAGGTAACACCCAAGGTTTAGGTATATTTGATGTTGCTGTAAAGCGCTTTTCTAATGATGTAAAAGTGCCGCAAATGGGTTGGAATGTAATTAATGATTTAAAATCTGATTTATTTAAAGGCGTTAAAGAAAGAGAGTTTATGTATTTAGTGCACAGTTTTTATGCAGAAAAATGCGATGAAATGATTGCCAAAACAGATTACGAAATTGAGTATGCATCTGCATTACAAAACGATAACTTTTATGGAGTGCAGTTTCATCCAGAAAAATCTTCTCTTGCAGGAGAGCAGATACTAAAGAATTTTCTAAAATTATAAAATTAAGACCTTTCAGGTTTTTAAAACCTGAAAGGTCTGTTAAATTGATAAAAAGTGCGTATAATTCCAGCAATAGACATCATAGAAGGTAAATGTGTTCGTTTAACCAAAGGAGATTACAATACCAAGAAAATATATAACGAAAATCCGTTAGAAGTTGCCAAAGAATTTGAAGCAGCAGGTATTCAATATTTGCATGTTGTAGATTTAGATGGTGCCAAAGCAAGTCAAATAATTAATTATAAAGTATTAGAACAAATTGCAACGAAAACCAATTTAAAAATTGATTTTGGTGGCGGTTTAAAGGCTGATAAAGATTTAGAAATTGCTTTTAATTCTGGTGCCAATCAAATTACTGGAGGTAGTATTGCTGTAAAAAATGCAGCGGTTTTTAAAAGTTGGATTACCAAATTTGGAGCAGAAAAAATTATTTTGGGTGCCGATTTTTATCCCGATAATTCAGGAGGAAAGATCGCTACCAATGGCTGGCAAGAAGAAAGTAGTTTAGAATTGATTCCGTTTATTACTGATTATCAACAAAAAGGAATTCAATATGTAATTTGTACAGACATTTCTAAAGACGGAATGTTACAAGGTCCTAGTTTTGAAACGTACTCAAAAATACTTAACGAATGTGAAGTTGAGCCTGCCAAAACGTCTTTAAAACTTATCGCTTCAGGAGGAATATCTACTTTTAATGAATTGCCAAAATTAGCAGCATTAGGTTGTGAAGGAGTAATTATTGGAAAAGCAATTTATGAGAATAAAATCAGTTTAAAACAATTAGAAAATTTTATATTAAATAAATAATCTAGATTCCTGCCTACGCAGGAATGACAGTAACAAAAATCACTTCCCTTTGGGAAGGTTAGGATGGGCTTATGTTAACAAAGAGAATAGTACCTTGTTTAGATATTAAAAACGGAAGAACTGTAAAAGGTGTCAATTTTGTAAATTTAATTGATGCAGGAGATCCAGTGGTTTTGGCAAAACAATATGCAGATTTAGGAGCAGATGAGCTTGTTTTTTTAGACATAGCAGCTACTTTAGAAAATAGAGGAACCACTTTAGATATGGTATTAAAAGTGGCGGAACAAGTAAACATTCCGTTTACAGTTGGTGGTGGAATTTCTTCAGTAGAACACGTTGATGCATTGTTAAAATGTGGTGCTGATAAAGTATCTATAAATTCATCTGCCGTAAAAAGACCTGAATTGGTAAGTGAATTGGCAGACAAATTTGGAAGTCAGTGTGTAGTAGTTGCCATTGATGCAAAACAAATTGATGGAGAATGGTTTGTGCATTTAGCAGGAGGAACAATTCCTACAGAAATAAAGCTTTTTGATTGGGCAAAAGAAGTAGAACAACGTGGAGCAGGAGAAATATTGTTTACCTCTATGAATCATGATGGAACCAAAGCAGGTTTTGCAAATGAAGCTTTAGCCTACTTATCAGAATTGGTAAATATTCCCATTATTGCTTCTGGTGGTGCAGGTACTGTACAACATTTTGCAGATACATTTATAAAAGGAAAATCAGACGCAGCATTAGCTGCAAGTGTTTTTCACTTTGGTGAAATTCCTATTTTAGAGTTAAAACAAGAATTACAAAAACAGGGAGTACCTGTAAGAATATAATAATAGTTTATAGTTATGGTTGAAGGTTTGTGTAAAAACTGAAAACCAACAACCAAAAACCAAATAAAATGAACATCAATTTTAATAAAAATAACGATGGTTTAGTGCCAGCAATCATTCAAGATGCAACAACAAAAAACGTGTTAATGTTAGGATATATGAATGAAGATGCTTTTAACAAAACCAAAGAAACAAATTTGTTAACTTTTTTTAGTAGAACTAAAAACAGGTTATGGACAAAAGGTGAAGAAAGTGGAAATGTATTGAATTTAGTAGATATGAAACTAGATTGTGATAATGATACTTTGTTAATTCAGGTAAATCCAAAAGGACCAACTTGCCATAAAGGATCAGATACTTGTTGGAACGAAGAAAATAATTCGAATTTTGGTTTCTTTTCAACCTTAGAAAATGTGATTTCCAAAAGAGTAGCAAACAAAGACACGAAAAAATCTTACGTAGCCAGTTTATTCGATAAAGGAATTAATAAAGTAGCACAAAAAGTAGGAGAGGAAGCCGTAGAAACCGTTATTGAAGCTATGGATAATAATGATGAATTGTTTTTATATGAATCTGCAGATTTACTCTTTCATTATTTAATGTTATTACAAGCTAAAGGTTTCACTTTAAAAGATATTGAAGCTGAATTGAAGAAAAGACAGAAATAAATTTTTAAAGTAACCCCAATATGAAAACTGTTTTTTAGGGGTAAAACTTATTTATTATTTTATTAAAAGTTGTTCTAAATTTTCTGTCTTGTTCAAAATCTGCACTATACAACTAGTTTTCCTCGTCTTTAAATGGTTTTTTTAATCATTGGGCGATTTTTTTTAAATACATCTAATTTTTTAGTAGTGTAGACAACTTTTTTTTAACAAATGTTTTTCTGAAAATATTTCACAATTTCAGAATAAAGTGACACCCTTTTTTGAGATTTTTTTTATCTTTCAACTTCTTAATAAATTTTAACACTTCATGAAAAAACTAGCACTACATTGGAAAATTTTAATAGGAATGGTATTAGGTATCATTTTTGGTTTTATAATGAACACAATAGAAGGAGGTAAAGACTTTGTAACAGACTGGATTAGTCCATTTGGAACCATATTTATCAACTTATTAAAATTGATAGCTGTACCGTTAATTTTGGCATCGTTAATTAAAGGAATATCAGATTTAAAAGATATTTCTAAAATTAAAAAAATGGGGTTAAGAACAATTTCTATCTATATAGGTACAACTTTGGTGGCTATAATTATAGGTTTAGGTATTGTAAATTTGGTAAAACCAGGCACAGGAATGTCTGCAGATACCATAGAAAAAATTAAAGCGAAGTACGAAAACTCTACTGATGTAACCGACAAACTAACCAAAGCAACGGCACAAAATGACGCAGGTCCATTACAGGCATTGGTAGATATTTTTCCAAGTAATATTTTTCAATCTTTTGTAGATGCTAGCATGTTACAGGTTATCTTTTTTGCCATGTTTGTAGGTATTTCTTTACTGTTAATATCAGAAAAAAAAGCAAAACCTTTAATGGATTTTTTTGATTCTTTAAATGAAATGGTGATGAAAATGGTAGATCTAATCATGCTTTTTGCGCCTTACGCTGTATTTGCATTATTAGCAAATGTTATTATTGCTTTTGATGATACTGAAATTTTATTAAAACTACTAGTTTATGCTTTGTGTGTTGTTGGTGGTTTGGTATTAATGATTGTTTTTTACCTATTTTTAGTTGCTGTGTACACAAAAAAATCACCAATGTGGTTTTTAAAACAAATTAGTCCAGCACAATTATTAGCATTTTCTACAAGTTCTAGTGCTGCTACTTTACCAGTTACTATGGAAAGGGTTGAAGAACATTTAGGCGTAGATAAAGAAGTTTCTGGTTTTGTTTTACCAGTTGGTGCAACAATTAATATGGATGGCACTAGCTTGTACCAAGGTATTGCAGCTGTATTTATTATGCAAGTAGTATGGCCAGAAGGAGCTACATTTTCCAATCAATTAGTAATTATTTTTACTGCCTTATTAGCTTCTATTGGTTCTGCAGCTGTACCAAGTGCAGGTATGGTAATGTTGGTTATTGTTTTAGAATCTATCAATTTTCCAGCAGAATTATTACCTATAGGTTTGGCTTTAATTTTTGCTGTAGATAGACCTTTAGATATGTGTAGAACTACAGTAAATGTTACCGGAGATGCAACAGTATCTATGATTATTGCAAAATCTTTAGACAAATTACACGAACATCCAATTGAGAAAAATTGGGATGATAATTATGATAAAGTGAAGTAAATAAATTAAAAGTTGGGTTTTAGAAGTTAGAAAATTTCCAACAAAAAAAATAAAATAAACAAACAAATGGATTATTTGGTTTAAGAAAATAGGAATATTTAAATCCCTCAAATATTCAATCATCATTAAGATTTTTATGAATATAATTCATAAAAAAAACTCACAAAGTGAGTTTTTTTTATGTAGAAAATAACTATTTATTTTGCAGGTAAAATTTTACCAACACATTCACCAAAACCAATACGTACTTTATCATTTTTACAATGTGCCCGCATAATTACGGTATCGTTATCGTTAATAAATTTACGGGTTGTACCATCTTTTAGTTTGATAGGGTTTTTACCACGCCAAGTCAACTCTAACATAGAACCAAAACTATCTTTTGTAGGTCCAGAAATGGTACCAGACCCCATCATATCACCAGCTTCAACAGGGCATCCATTTACGGTATGATGTGCTAGTTGTTGCGCCATAGTCCAATACATATATTTAAAATTAGAGTTGGCAACTATAGTTTCATCTCCATTTTCTGGCTGAATTCCCACTTGTAAGTGAATATCATAACTTCCTTTTCCTTGTTGTTTTAAATAAGACAAAGGTTCGTGTACTTGTTTAGGATTATCGGTTCTAAATGGTTCTAAAGCATCTAAAGTTACAATCCAAGGTGATATTGTAGAGGCAAAACTTTTACCTAAAAAAGGTCCTAAAGGAACATATTCCCAAGCTTGTATATCTCTTGCAGACCAATCATTAAACTGTACCAATCCAAAAATATACTCTTCAGCTTCTTCAATAGGTATTCTTTCGCCTAAGACATTGGCATCTGTTGTTATAAAAGCCATTTCTAGCTCAAAATCTAATAATTTTGTAGGTCCAAAACCAGGTGTATTACTTCCTTCAGCAGGTTTTGTTTGTCCATAAGGTCTTCTAATAGGCGTACCAGAAGGTATTATAGAAGAACTTCTACCATGATAACCAATGGGGATATGCAACCAATTAGGTAACAAAGCATTTTCTGGATCTCTAAACAAAGACCCCACATTTGTTGCATGTTCTTTACTGGCATAAAAATCTGTATAATCTCCCACAGCAACAGGTAAAAGCATTTCTACTTCATCCATTCTAAAGATAATTTTATCTTTATGTGCTGCATTATCTCTAAGAGAACCATTGGTTACATCAAAAACTTCTGCAATTCTGTTTCTTACCAAACGCCACGTTTTCCTACCATCTGCAATAAAATCATTTAAATTGTCTTGCAAAAACATATCGTCTGTTAAAGGGATTCCTTCAAAATAACCTAATTGATGAAAAGCACCTAAATCTATAGCAAAATCGCCAATTCTACTTCCAATGGTAATAATATCATCTCTGGTAATAAAAACTCCAAAAGGAATATTCTGAATTGGGAAATCAGAATCTTTATCTACTTTTAACCAAGATTTTCTATTAGGGTTATTTGCTGTTATTATCATTTGTGTATTTTTATTTTATTCTCAAATTTATGTAATTTTTTATCATTTATTAAAGAAAAATAATCAATAACATATTTTTAACATCCTTTTTTTAAGTTAATAACAAATCTTAATAAGTTCTACAAATTACTCATAAATTCTTATTTATTTAAATTCTGTTTTTCACTATTTTTGTTGTGTTAATAAAATCTAAAACAATGCAATTAGACAATCAAATTTTTGATCTTATACAAGAAGAAAAAGAAAGACAGTTAAATGGTTTGGAATTAATAGCTTCTGAAAATTTTGTAAGCGACCAAGTAATGCAGGCCCAAGGTTCTATTTTAACCAATAAATATGCAGAAGGCTACCCAGGTAAAAGATATTATGGTGGTTGTGAAATTGTAGATATTATTGAGCAAATTGCTATAGATAGAGCTAAAGAATTGTTTGGAGCTGCTTATGTAAATGTACAGCCACACTCTGGTTCTCAAGCAAATACAGCTGTTTTTGCAACCTGTATAAAACCAGGAGACACTATTTTAGGTTTTGATTTATCTCATGGTGGGCATTTAACACACGGTTCTCCAGTAAATTTTTCTGGTAAATTATACAACCCTGTTTTTTACGGAGTAGAAGAGGAAACAGGTGTTTTAAATTATGATAAAATTCAAGAAATTGCAACTAAAGAAAAACCAAAATTAATTATTGCAGGTGCATCTGCATATTCTAGAGATATTGATTTTGAGCGTTTTAGAAAAATTGCAGATAGTGTAAATGCTATTTTA
The DNA here is from genome assembly GCF_057219325.1 of Polaribacter sp. YIW18. NCBI lineage: Bacteria > Pseudomonadati > Bacteroidota > Flavobacteriia > Flavobacteriales > Flavobacteriaceae > Polaribacter > Polaribacter sp. YIW18. The sequence goes on from NZ_JBXVVE010000004.1 coordinate 281,942, forward strand.
ATGGCAGATATTTCTCATCCTGCAGGTTTAATTGCAAAAGGTATTTTAAATGATCCTTTACCACATTGCCATATTGTAACTTCTACTACACACAAAACTTTACGTGGTCCAAGAGGTGGTATTATAATGATGGGACAAGATTTTGAAAATCCGTTTGGAGAAACTTTAAAAAGCGGTAAACCAAAAATGATGTCAATGTTATTAAACTCTGCTGTTTTTCCAGGTAATCAAGGTGGGCCTTTAGAGCATGTTATTGGTGCTAAAGCAATTGCTTTTGGAGAGGCATTAACAGATGAGTTTTTAGAATATCAAATACAAGTAAAAGAAAACGCAGCAGCAATGGCCAAAGAATTTGTTGCTAAAGGATATAAAATTATTTCTGGGGGTACAGACAATCACTGTATGTTAATAGATCTTCGTAACAAAGGTATTTCTGGTAAAGATGCAGAAATTGCCTTAGGAAAGGCAGACATTACTGTAAATAAAAATATGGTGCCTTTTGATGATAAATCTCCTTTTGTTACTTCTGGTATACGTGTTGGAACCCCTGCAATTACAACTAGAGGTTTAAAAGTTGAAGACATGAAACAAGTAGTAAACTTTATTGATGAAGCAATTCAAAATGCAGATAATGAAGAAGCTTTACATGAAATTGGAGAAAGAGTTTCTGAAATGATGAGCTCTAGAAGACTGTTTGTTATGTAAACAACCATAAATATAATTTAAAAAACACCAAGATATAAGTCTTGGTGTTTTTTTTTGAAAGAAAATTAATCGTTGTTTTTAGCTCTTTCTATAATTTTTTCAGGAAGTGCTTTTTTAGCTTTAGCGCCCATTTTTTTCAGCTTTTCGATACTTGTAATAATATTTCCTCTACCATCTACTAACTTATTCATAGCACTAGAATACTCTTTTTTACTATCATCTATACGTTTTCCTATTGTAATTAAATCGGTTAATAAACCTTGAAATTTATCGTACAAAGCACCAGCTTGTCTTGCAATTTCTAACGCGTTTCTTTGTTGTTTTTCGTTATTCCACATAGTATCTATAGTACGTAATGTAGCTAATAGAGTAGAAGGTGTAACAATTACAATATTTTTTTCGAAAGCTTTATTATATAGATTCGTATCTGCATTCAATGCCACAGCAAAAGCAGGTTCTATTGGGATAAATAACAATACAAAATCTGGCGATTCTATTTTATATAAGTCTTCATATTTTTTGTCGCTCAATTGTTCTACATGTCTTTTTAAAGAATTGATGTGTTCCTTTAAAAAACGCTCTTTTAAATCATCATCTTCTGCATTTATATATTGTTCATAGGCAACTAAAGCAACTTTAGAATCTACAATCATTTTTTTGTTATCTGGTAAATGAATCACCACATCTGGTAACACCCTTTTTCCATCATCATTGGTAAAGCTTTGTTGTACAAAATACTCTCTATTTTTCTCTAAACCAGATTTTTCTAATACGCGTTCTAAAACCAATTCGCCCCAATTACCTTGCATTTTATTATCACCTTTTAAAGCTTTAGTTAGGTTTAAGGTTTCTTTACTCATTTGTTGATTCAGTTCTTTTAAACCCAATATTTGTTGACGTAAAGCAGCATGATAATCGATACTTTCTTTGTGCGTTTTTTCTACTTTATCTTCAAAACCTTTAATTTTTTCTTGCAAAGGGTTTAAGATATTTTTAATATTTTCTTTGTTTTGTTCTGTAAATTTTGATGATTTTTCGTCTAAAATTTTATTGGCTAAATTTTCAAATTCTTTGGTAAATTTTTCATTTAATTTTTCTAATTCGCCTTTGTTGTCATGTAATTTTTCTGAGGTATTTTTAAACTCTGTTTCCAAACGAGTTTTATCAGAAATTAAACTTTCTTTTTCTTTTTGAATAAATTTTAGTTCACTTTGGAGTTCTTCTAACTTGGTTTCTAAATTTTTTACGCTTTGATTTAGTGTATTGTTTTGGATTTCTAGCGTATTTTTTTCTTTTTCGGAACTACTTTTTTCTTTTTCTATTTCTAATTTAGAAATTAACTTACCTATAAATAAGCCAATTACAGTAAATATTAGAGCTATTAAAAGGTTAATAATTATTTGTGTCATCATGTGAATTTAAGTCCTTAAATTTATCACTTTAAAAGATAACAAAAAACTCTATAACTGAGATTTTGTAAACAAATATGTAAATTGATAAATGAAGAGACTTGCGAAATTTATACTACACACTCTTTTAGGTTGGAAAGTTGCAGGAAGTTTTCCTGAAAAACCTAAAAAATATGTTGTTATTGCTGCGCCACATACAAGTTGGGTAGATTTTCCTATTGCTATTTTAACACGTATAAGTTTAGGAACTATGATTCACTTTATTGGTAAAGATTCACTATTTAAATGGCCTTTTGGATATTTTTTTAGAGCTTTGGGAGGCACTCCTGTAGATAGAAGTAGAAGCAATAATTTGGTAGATGCGGTTATTCAAATTTTTAATAAAAAAGAAAGTTTTAAGCTGGGTTTGTCTCCAGAAGGTACTAGAAAAAAAGTAGAAAAATGGAAAACAGGTTTCTATTTTATTGCAAAAGGGGCAAATGTACCTATTGTTATGGCTACTTTAGATTTTGAAAAAAAACAGGTTAAAATATCAGTACCTTATTATATAACAAACAATTTAGAAGAAGATTTTAAATATTTTAAAAAATTTTATAAAAATATAAAGGGGAAAAATCCTGAATTATCATAATTTTAAATATTCTACAAATAGATAAATTTAAATAATTAATAGCATACGCTATGGCATTAATTATCTAGCTTATTTGAGCCATTTTTTATTGGTATTGTTCTGCAATTTTTGAAGCAATACCCACAATAACTTCTGTTGCTTTTATCATAGATTCTACAGGAATATACTCGTAACGTCCATGAAAATTATGCCCGCCAGCAAAAATATTTGGACACGGTAAACCTTTGTAAGAAAGCTGTGAACCATCTGTACCACCTCGTATGGGTTTTATTATTGGTGTAATGCCAATGTCTTTCATTACTTCTTCTACAATATCTACAATATGTATTACTGGTATAATTTTTTCTTTCATATTAAAGTATTGATCTTTTAGATCTACTTGTATTAATTCTTGCCCAATTTTTTCATTTATATCTTTAGCTATTCTTTGAAACATTTTTTTTCTTTGGGTAAATAATTCAAAGTCATGATCTCTAACAATATATTCTAAAACCGTTTTTTCTACGCTACCAATCACATCATGTAAATGAAAAAAGCCCTCATATCCTGTTGTTTTTTCAGGAACCTCTTCTGTTGGTAAAGCTGCTATAAAATCATTGGCAATGTTAATAGAATTGATCATTTTACCCTTTGCATATCCTGGATGTACAATTTTACCAGTTACAGTAATTTTAGCACTTGCAGCATTAAAATTTTCATACTCTAATTCTCCTATTTGACTACCATCCATTGTGTATGCCCAAGCTGCATCAAATTTATTTACATCAAATTTATGAGCGCCTTTGCCAACTTCTTCATCTGGTGTAAAACAAATTCGAATTTTACCATGTTTAATTTCGGGATGTTGCATTAAGTATTCCATAGCAGTTACAATTTCTGTAACACCTGCTTTGTCATCAGCTCCTAAAAGTGTAGTACCATCTGTGGTGATAAGAGTTTGCCCTTTATATTGTAATAAATCTTCAAAATAATCTGGAGATAAGACAATGTTTTTTTCTTCATTTAGTAGGATATCATTAGCATTATAATCTTCTACAATTTGTGGTTTTACATTTTTACCTGTAAAATCTGGACTTGTATCCATATGTGCTATAAAACCAATAGTAGGTACTTTATAATCGATATTACTAGGCAATGTGGCCATGATATAACAATTTTCATCTAAAGTAACCTCTTGCAAACCAATAGATTTCAAATCTTCTACTAAAATTTTAGCTAAATCCCATTGATTTTCTGAACTAGGAAAATTTGGGTTGTTTGGATTCGATTCTGTATCTATAGTTACGTATTTTATAAATCTATTTGTGATGTGTTTTTTAGCAATCATTTATTGTAATTTTATTTTTTCTAACAAACTTATAGCTTTGCAAATTCTTTTATCTACTAAAGAATCTCCATAAATTAACGCTTTTGCTAATAAAGAGTTTTTGTCATCTATTTTGCAAAAAACCTGTAATTGTAGGTATTTAAATTTTTCTTTTTTTCCATAAGCGATTGTAAAATAGCTTGGTTTGTTTAAAAAAGTAATTTCTTGTCCTTTCACTTGTACTAATTTATTGGCTAAATTGTCTTGTTCTATTTTCAATTTAAAAATATCATTAATATTGATATTATTTTTTATATAATTGATATCCAGCAATATAGAAGATGTTAATTTTTGAATAGTGTCTGCAGCATAAATAGAAGATTGATAGTTGTCTGTATATAAATTAACATTCCAAGTTTTTGGGAGTTTTACAGAAAAATAGCCATTTGTACTTATTGTTTCTTCTAAATTTTTGAAAAATACCTCTTTACAATTGCATATTTTTTGTAAATCGGTTTTTTGTTGACAAGAATACAATAGAAGAGAAGCTATTATTGTATATGTTATTGATTTTATGCGCATTAGTCTAGTTTTAATTTTCCTGTTTTTTGATGACCACTTAACCAAGCTGTATTTTTATCTACAAATTGTATGGCATAATAGCTATCTTTAGAAACATCTTTCCAGGTTTTGCCACCATTATTAGAAAAAGAAACTCCGGTTTTACCCACTGCAAAAACTTCTTTACCATCTGTATTTGGTACATATTGCACGCAACTTTTATAGTTAGGCTGTTGTTTATCTGCCACCAGTTGCCACGTTTTGCCACCATCTGAAGTAATTGCTTTATTAGCTGAGTTTTCTAAAGGTTTTGCATAATTACCACCTATAATAATACCTTTATTTTCATTAGCAAAATCTATGGAATATATTCCTTGAGGTCCATTGCCTTGTATAATTGGTGTTTGAGTAATTGTCCAGTTTTGTCCAAAATCTGTAGACTTTAATATTCTAGCTTTGCTGCCTCCAGAAGCTACCCAAACTGTGCTGCCAATTGTTTTAATATTGGTATTACTAGCGGCAAAAAAAGCTTCGCCTTTTGCTATTTCTGGTAAGTTTTTACAAGGCAATTTTTGCCATGTTTTACCACCATTACTGGTTAAAAGGATAGACGCACAATTTTCTGTGGGATCTCCAACTGCGATTCCATGCAAATGATCATCAAAAAACGTAAGCGCATCATAAAATACTTTTGGGTGTTCTTCTTTGTATTGTAAGGTGACTTTTCCATCAGAAATTTTATATAATAAACCAGGATTTTCAATAGAGAACGCAAAATAATCTTTCCCATTAAAGGCTAAACTTCTAAAATGTGGCACAATAGAATCTTGGTAACGTATGTGTAAAGCATTCCAAATAGTGCCATTATCCGTAGTAAAACCAACATCGCCATTAGAGCCTGCATAAAATACACTTTTATGATCTACCACTTGAATTGCACGAATACTGGTACGATCCATTTTAAACTCTTTAATACTCACTCTTTCTATATTTCTTGGAATATATTCTTCTTTACAAGCGATAAAAAAAAGGAATGCAAAAATAAATGTGGCTATTCTTCTCATTTTTGATATTTTTATAGGACTAAAGTACACAAATCAAAATAGATAATGAAAAAAGCATTGGTGATTTCTGGAGGTGGAAGCAAAGGAGCTTTTGCAGGTGGTGTTGCACAATATTTAATGAAAAAAGAAAAGAAAGAGTACGATTTGTTTTTAGGAACCTCTACTGGTAGTTTAATGGTTTCTCATTTGGCAATGGGGATGTTAGATGAATTAAAAGAACTTTACACGAATGTAAATCAAGAATCTATTTTTAGTAATAATCCTTTTAAAATTAAAAAAGTTGCTGGCGAAAAGGTTGTTAGTATCAATCACTTAAATACTTTTTGGAATTTTTTAAATGGAAGAAAAACCTTTGGAGAAAGTAAAAACTTACGTTCTTTAATTAAAAGAAACGTTACAAAAGACATGTATAACAGTATAAAAGAAGCCAATAAAGAAGTTGTGGTAACTGTGTCTAATTTAACAGCAAATCAAATAGAATATAAATCTATAAATGATTGTAGTTATGAAGATTTTTGCGATTGGATTTGGGGTTCTTGTAACTATGTGCCTTTTATGAGTTTGTTAGAAAAAAATTATTGTCAGTATGCAGATGGTGGTTTTGGCTCGTTAATACCTATTAGAGAAGCTATTTTAAGAGGTGCAACAGAAATTGATGCTATTATTTTAGAAACCGAGGTTACTCAGCTAAATAAGTTGCCAGCAAAAAACCCTTTTTCTTTACTCTTTGATGTGTTTGACTTTATGTTGACCCATGTAGAAAGACACAATATTACCATTGGTAAATTGGCAGCAGCTAATAAAGATATTAAATTGAATTTATATTATACACCCACTGTTTTAACTACAAATTCTTTGGTTTTTGATAAGAATTTAATGCGTAAATGGTGGAAATCTGGTTATAAATATGCAAAATCTAAAAAAGAAGAAAAAATGAGTGAATTTAGACCAGATATTTTAACAGATAAAGAAATGATTTGGTAAATCAATTAAACGAATGAGTGGGTGCAGGGTTAAATTATTCATTTTTTAACTCCTAAAAATTTAGGAGACACTTCACCTTTATGAGTAACACTTTTTAAAAAAAATAAAAAACGAATTTTATTAATTTTTAAAAATCTTATTGATAAAAATGATGCAAGTTCAAAAGGTAAAATAAGTTTGAGAAAAACAACTTTTACCTAGATTTTTACATTTTCTAAGTTCAAGTAATAAGTGCAACAGATAAATTTAAACACTTGAAGTTTTACCTCCAAGTGTTTTGGTTAAAGACCTAAATTTGTCTTGGATGAAAAAATATAAGCAATTAACCTTAGCAC